>JBGTLX010000334.1:0-4622 GCA_041743855.1 Rhizobiaceae bacterium
GAGCGCGGCCGCATGGGCCGCCGCATCGACATGGACGGGCGCGTCGCCCCAGGGCCTATCCGAGCCCGTGCCCGGACCATACAGCCGGCCATAGCGAAGGATCACCGAGGGAATCGTCGAGGCGCTGACCTGGTCTTCCAGGCTCACTATACCGCCCGAAGACGCCGAGGCGCCTGCCATGCGCCCGGCGAGCATGGCCGATTCGGTGTGGAGCAACGGCCCGGGTGCGTAATCGAAGGCGATGCTTTGGGCGACGAGTCGCTTCACACCCGCTAGTTCGGCTGCATCGACTAGGTTGCGCGTGCCGTCGCGCCGCAGTCTTGCATTTCGGTCCAGCGCCGCCGCGTCGAGTTTTGCGAGATCGCGCGGCAGGTCCGTCAATTGATGCATCAAAACGTCGGGGGCAAAGCCAGCGACCGCGGCGCGAACCGCCTCGGCGTCGAAAGCGTCCGCGATTATCGTCTTGATGCCGGCCTTGCCGAGCGCTTCCGCCCTTTCGGGCGAACGCGTCATGCCCATGACCTCCCAACCGTCGGCGAGGAGTATGGGAAGCAGGCGTTGGCCGATGGCGCCGGATGCGCCAGCGAGAAAAAGTTTTCCGGCCATGATTTGCACCCTTCCAATATGCAACCGGCGCGCTGCCTGTGCGGCCCGCGCCATCCCTACAGTCAGTCGGCGGTTCCTCGCCTCAAACCCGTCCAGAGCCAGATAGCGATCCCAAGTCCAACCGGAAGGCCGCTCGGTTCGAGAACAATTGTGCCAACCAGCATCCATCCCGCCATCGACCAGCCTACGAAAGCGGGCACGGGTATTCCCGACCGTGCGAGGTGTCGCACAAGCAGACAAAGAACGATCGTCGGAACGGCGAAGCTGCCGAGCGTCGACCAGAACGCCGCGCCGCTTTCCACGAGCGCGCGCGATTGCTCCCTTAATGGCCACCAGTGCTCCGCAGTCCAGAGTTCGAGCCCGATCCAGCCTGAAACATAGCTTGCCGCATCGATGCCCAGCACAATCAGATGGACCACACTTAACGCCACGAGAGCCAGCGCGGCGCGCTGGACGGTAACGGAACCTGCCATGTTTCAACTCCTGTTCTCGATTTCTATACGTCGCCGTATAGAGCCATCTTCGCCACGTCTATACGGCAGCGTATAGTAGCGCTATGGTCCAGACGCCAAAGGAAGGAAGGCCCACAAGCCAATGGTCGAAAAGCAGGAAGGCCCGACGCGCGAAGACTGGGTGGAAGCCGGTCTGTTGGCTCTGGTCGAGGGCGGCATCGATGCCGTCAGGGTCGAACGCCTTGCAACAGCGCTCGGTGTGAGCAAGGGGCCGTTCTATTGGCGGTTCAGAGACCGAATCGAACTCCTCAAGGCAATCATCGAATTCTGGAAGCGGGACTTTACGGCAACCCTGATCGAACAGAGCGCAGACTTCGATACCCCGCGCGCGCGGCTGGAAGCCTTGGCCGAGCTTTCCCTTGAAAGGACGGCTGGACCGATCGACGTCGCCCAGGCTGAGTGCGCGCTTCGTGCGTGGGCGGCGAAGGACGCGATGCCCCGCGAAGCAGTCAGGGAAGTGGATGCAAGTCGCATCGAACATCTGCGGGGAGAGTTTCAGTTGGCGGGCGCTTCCCCACGTTTAGCCGAGCAACTCGCGCGCGCCGTATATATGGCTCTGTTGGGACTTTACATGGTTCGCCAATACACGCCGGAAATTGCCGATGATCAGTCGTTCCGCACGGCAGTTAAACTGGCGCTTGATGCAGCGGAACAAGAAAGCTCTTCCGGCGACAAGGCTGGCTGGCTAAACCCATAAGGCTTCCGCCTCAGCGCCGGATTTGCTGACGCCGAAGGCTATCAGAATGAGGGCTGCCGCCATGACAGCCGCGGCAGATGGCGGGCAGATTGAGGTCCGGGGGCGGCAAGCGCGGATTGCTATTGCCGACTTGCGTTATACATAGGAGAAATGGCAGTTCCAACAAATGCCGCCGTTACGCTGCGTTCGGGTGGCGCAGATACATGGGCTCGCGCTAGCTCGGACAGGGCAGTGGCTAAGAAGACAGGGGATGCCGTCATGGAAACCAAAATTGCCGTCTCGCAAAAGCCGCCTGTACTTCTCGATATCGAGGCCACGTATGAGCGCGCGCTCCAGACAATCGCCGAGGCCGCCGGCGAAGGCGCAAAGCTGATCGTCTTTCCGGAGGCTTATCTTCCGGGCTATCCGACGTGGATATGGAGGCTTAGGCCAGGCGGCGACATGGCGCTGGGCAATAGGATCCACGCCCTTTTGCTGCGCAATGCGGTCGATATCGCAGCCGGTGGGCTGGATCGGCTGTGCGAGGCGGCTGCCCAGCATGGCATCGTGGTAGTGATGGGCCTGCATGAAGTCGACACCGCCTTCAGCGGCTCGACGCTGTTCAACACCGTCGTGGTGATCGACGCCGACGGGACGGTTCTAAACCGGCACCGCAAGCTTATGCCGACCAATCCCGAGCGCATGGTCTGGGGCTTCGGCGACGCCAGCGGCCTGCGCGTCGTCGATACGGCGGTCGGACGCATCGGGTGCATGATCTGTTGGGAGAGCTATATGCCGCTCGCGCGATACGCGCTCTACGCGCAGAACATCGACATCTACGTCGCCCCCACATGGGACAGCGGAGACATATGGCATGCCACGATGAACCACATTGCACGCGAGGGCGGGTGCTGGGTGCTGAGTACCGCAACCGCGCTGACCGGTTCGGATATCCCGCGGGATTTTCCCGACAGGGACAAGCTTTTCTCCGACGACGAGGAATGGATCAATCCCGGCGACGCCGTCGTGGTGAAACCTTTCGGCGGAGTGGTCGCTGGCCCATTGCGGCGTGAAAAAGGAATTCTCTACGCCGCGATCGACATCGAGGCATCGCGAAATGCGCGAAAATCGCTCGACGTGGCCGGACACTACGGCCGCCCCGATATTTTCCGGCTGGAAGTAGAGCGGCGGCCAAGGCTTCCCGCGGAATTTTTAGATTGACCTGCAAGGCTGCCAGCGAGCGCCGCTCGGTCACTCCAAACCAGAAGGCGCTCCCCGACCCTTAAAGTCCTTGGCGAGTAGATACATCTCGACCGATTCGTCGCGCGAGGCCGGCGGCTTGACGTGATGCACCGAGCGGAAATTCTTCTTCAAGAGGTCAAGCACGCCGTGCTCGGCGCCGCCCTGAAACGTCTTCGACAGGAAATGACCGCCCGGCTTCAGCACCGCAATGGCGAAATCCGCCGCCACTTCGCAGAGATGCGTGGTGCGGATGTGGTCCGTCCGCTTGTGCCCGGTGGTCGGCGAGGCCATGTCGGACAGCACGATGTCCGGTTCGCCGCCCAGCGCCTCGATCAGCTTTGCCGGCGCGCCGTCCTCGAGAAAATCCATCTCCAGAACGAGGCTGCCCGGCACCGGATCCACGCCGAGATAGTCGATGCCGACGACATGCTGCTTTTCGGCCGTGGATTTGGTCCGCGCCACCGCCACCTGGCACCAGCCGCCGGGCGCAGCGCCGAGATCGATCACCTTGAGGCCCGGCTTCAGGAATTTGTAGCGGTCGTCCATCTCGATTAGCTTGTAGGCCGCCCGCGAGCGATAGCCGTCGGCCTTGGAGCGCTGCACATAGGGATCGTTCATGTGGCGCTCGAGCCAGCGCCGCGACGATTCCTTCAAGCCGCTCTTTTTCTTGATCTTGGTCCGGAGTACGCGCGCGCCCGAGCCGGTTGGCTTCTTCGTCGTCATGCCCGCGCACCGCGCCAGTCGCGCCGCCAGACGCCGTCATCGCCCATCAATTCGCTCAAAATGCCCTCGCGCAGTCCCCGGTCGGCGACGCGCAGCCGCTCCGACGGCCAGGCGAGCCGGATCGCCTCCAGTATGGCGCAGCCTGCCAGCACCAGATCGGCCCGCTCGGCGCCGATGCAGGCATTGGCGACGCGCTCCTGAAAATTCCAGCCGATCAGCTTTTGGATCATCTGGTCGACGCCGGCCCGGTCCATCCACAGCCCGTCGACGCGCCTGCGGTCGTAGCGCTCCAGCCCGAGTTGGACTCCGGCCAGCGTCGTCACCGTGCCGGAAGTTCCCAGTAGGTGGAACCTGCCGTCGGCCATGAGATGGTCGATGCGGTCGCGCCCAGGGAAATTCCCGAGCATCTCGGTGACGCTAGCCACCATGGCGGCGAACGTTTCCGGCGTGACGTCGCGTCCGCCGAAGCGTTCGGCCAGCGACACGACGCCGACCGGCAGCGATGTCCATGCCACGATGTGGTTGGCCAGCCGCGGCGAACGCTGGCCGCTGACATCGATCAGCGCGATTTCCGACGAGCCGCCGCCGATGTCGAAAAGCACCACGCCCTGCGTGTCGCGCTCGACCAGCGAGCCGCAGCCCGATACGGCGAGCCTCGCCTCGGTCTGGCGGTCGATGATCTCCAGCGTCAGCCCGGTTTCCGAACTCACCCGGTCCAGAAACTCCGCGCCGTTCGCGGCCGAGCGGCACGCTTCCGTCGCGATCAGCCGCGATTTGCGGATGGTGCGGTTGCGCAGCTTGTCGCCACAAATCTTCAGCGCCTCGACCGCGCGGTCCATGGCGGGACTGCTGAGCCGTCCGTT
>JBGTLX010000335.1:0-16877 GCA_041743855.1 Rhizobiaceae bacterium
AACTACGAGGCGGCGGTGGCCGGCGGCATCCCGGTCATCAAGACGATGCGCGAGGCGATGGCCGGCAATTCGGTGAGCCGCGTCTTCGGCATTCTCAACGGCACCTGCAACTACATTCTGACCCGGATGGAGGCGGAGGGAATCTCCTTCGAAGCGTGTCTCGCCGACGCGCAGCGGCTCGGCTATGCCGAGGCCGACCCGACCTTCGACATCGAGGGCCACGATACCGCGCACAAGCTGTCGATCCTGACCAGCCTCGCCTTCGGCTGCCGCATCTCGGCCGACGACGTATATATGGAAGGCATCGCCAACATTTCGCAGGCCGACATTCGCGCGGCGGGCGAACTCGGCTACCGCATCAAGCTGTTGGGAGTCGCGCAGCGCACCGAAAGCGGCATCGAGCAGCGCGTGCACCCCACCATGGTGCCGACTGCGAGCGTCATCGCGCAGGTGCACGGCGTCACCAATGCTGTCGCCATCGAGACCGATATTCTGGGCGAGCTGCTGCTGTCGGGTCCGGGCGCCGGCGGCAACGCCACTGCTTCGGCGGTGGTCGGCGATATCGCCGATATCGCAAAAAGCCGTCCGGGCTTCCAGCATGGCCCGGTGTTCGGCCGTCCCGCGAAAGAGCTGACGCCCTACAGGAAAGCCGAGATGCGCAGCCACGCGGGCGGCTATTTCATCCGGCTGACGGTGCATGACCGCATCGGCGTGTTCGCCGCGATCGCCAGCCGGATGGCCGAGAACGAAATCTCGCTGGAATCCATTGTCCAGCACGCCGCCGGTCCGGAGGCGCAAGCCCAGAAGACAGTCATTCTCGTGACCCACGAGACCACCGAAGCCGCGGTGCGCTGGGCCGTAGATGCGATTACCGATGACGGACATCTGACCGACAAGCCGCAGGTCATCCGCATCGAGCGGGCCGGATAAGCCGGCGGAATGCCCGAAAAGCGCAAATTCCTTGGAGTAACGCGCTCGGCGACCGGAATTTCCTGGGAACACCGCCTCGACGAGCGGCAGGAGATGGCAGCACTCGCCATCGCGCAGGGGCATGGCGTGTCCGACATCGTCGCGCGCGTGCTGGCGGGGCGAGGGGTAACGGCCGCCAAGACCGAACGGTTCCTCGATCCGACGATCCGCGACCTGCTGCCCGACCCGGCCTCGCTGACCGATATGGACAAGGCCGCCGCGCGGCTCGCGGCGGCCGTTAGGGCCAAGGAAAAAGTCGCGATCTTCGGCGACTACGATGTCGACGGCGCAGCGTCTTCCGCGCTGCTGAAGCGGTTCCTCGCCCATTACGGCATCGAATCCGAAATCTACATTCCCGACCGCATTTTCGAGGGTTACGGACCGAACCCCGAAGCCATGCGCGAACTGGTTTCGCGCGGCGCGAGCCTGATCGTGACCGTCGATTGCGGCGCCAACAGCGCCGCCTCGATCCAGGCAGCGCGTGAAGCGGGCGCGGATGTTGTAGTGCTCGACCACCATCAGGTCGGCGGCGCGTTGCCGGAGGCGACAGCCGTGGTCAATCCCAACCGCGAGGACGATTTGTCCGGGCAGGGTACACTTTGCGCGGCCGGTGTGGTGTTCATGGCGCTGGTGCAGACGGCGCGGCTCCTGCGCATTCGAGATGCTGGCGCGGAACAGCCGGATCTCCTGTCCATGCTCGATCTGGTGGCGCTGGCGACGGTTTGCGACGTGGTGCCGCTCACCGGCCTCAATCGCGCCTTCGTGGTCAAGGGCCTGCTCGCCATCCGCCAGCAGAAGAATGCCGGGCTGGTCGCGCTGGCCCGCGTGGCAAAGATCGGCGAGCCGATCAATCCGTTTCATCTCGGTTTCCTGATCGGTCCGCGCATCAATGCCGGCGGCCGCATCGGCGACGCCGCACTCGGCAGCCGGTTGCTGGCGACCGACGATCCGGTCGAGGCGAGAACCATTGCCGAGACGCTCGACCGCCTGAACCAGGAGCGCCAGGCGATGGAACAGGAGATGCTGGCGGAAGCGCGCGCCGAAGCCGACGCCGAACTCGCCGGCGGGCAGGGGCCGGCTATCGTCGTAACCGCCGGTCAGAAATGGCATCCGGGCATCGTCGGGTTGCTGGCGTCGCGGTTGAAGGACCATGCCCGCCGTCCGGCCTTCGCCATCGCCTTCAACGTTAACGGCGTCGGTACCGGGTCGGGCCGTTCCGTGACGGGAATCGATCTGGGAAAACTGGTGCGGGCGGCGGTCGAAAAAGGCTTGCTCGTCAAGGGTGGCGGCCATGCGATGGCGGCCGGCATCACCGTGCAGCGGGAGCGACTCGGCGAACTCAGGGCCTTTTTCGAGGAGAGTGCGGGCGCGGACGTGTTTCGCCTGCAGGACGAGGAGACCTTGCGGATCGACGCCGCACTTGCCGCAGATGGCGCGACGCAGGATTTGCTCGACCAGTTGGAGAAGGCCGGACCGTTCGGCGCCGGCCATGTCGCGCCGGTATTCGTCCTGCCGCGTCATCGATTGGCCGACGCGCGCGTGGCAGGCGTCGGCCACATCCGGGCCGACCTTCGCTCGGATGCGGGCGGGAGGCTGCAGGCGATAGCGTTCCGCGCCGTCGACACGGCGCTCGGCGACTTCCTGTTCAAGCATCGCGGCGCCACGATCCATCTCGCGGGCGCGCTGTCGGGAAATTACTGGAACGGCGCCAGAACGGTGCAGTTTCGCATCATCGATGCGGCGCTCGCCCAGTGAAGAGCGTCAGGCGAGAACGGTCTGAAGCCGGGTCAGATCGGCGAGTTGCGCCATCGTGACCTCATAGCCGAGACGGATCAGTTCGTCGGCACGATGGAACTCGGTCAGGCCGATATGGCCGAGTTTCGGTTGCAGCGACATATCCGGCGGATCGCCGGCGAGCCGCGCCCGCGAGATGCGATCCTGCATGATGTTGAAGGCCTCGACCATAACACCGGCGACGCCCAGCCGCGACTCCTTCGCCCGCGTATCGGCGTGGAAGCGGGCAGCCGGGCTGGTCTCCTCGATCACCAGTTGACCGGCGGAGTGCTTGACTACGGCCGCGCGGCCGAACAGATCGTAGTGCAGGTTGACGGCGACGACGAGTGGCTGTTCGTTGGCGCGGCAGACCGAAACCGGAACCGGGTTGACCAAGGCCCCGTCGACCAGCACCCTGCCGTTGCAACTGACCGGCTCGAACACGCCCGGCAGCGCGTAGGAAGCGCGTATCGCGGTGATCAGCGAGCCGCTCGAAAGCCATATTTCGTGGCCGGTTCGTATTTCGGAAGCGACGCAGACAAACGGCTTGGGCAGATCCTCGAAGCTCAGTTGATTCATATGCTCCTGCATGCGCTGGTTGAGACGCATGCCGCCGAGCAGTCCGCTGCCGCCGATCTGAAAATCCATCAGCCCGAAGATGCGCCGCTTGGTCAAGCTGCGCGCGAATTCCTCGAGTTCGCCGAGCTTGCCGGCCAGATAGCAGCCACCGACCAGAGCCCCGATCGACGTGCCGGCGATCATGTTGATTTCGATGCCGGCTTCATCCAGCGCGCGCAAAACGCCGATATGGGCCCAGCCGCGCGCCGCGCCGCCGCCGAGCGCCAGCGCTATTCCGGTTTTCGGCTTTTCGGGTTCGAGCGTGCCGGTAGCCGAGGAGAGGCCGTTTGCTTCCCTCGTATCCGACCGGCTTCGCAAGGACGCCCACTCGAGCATCGGTTTCTCCCTTGTCCCGCGTCCACGATAGAGCAAGGGACGTATCGAACTGGTGAATATCCGTCGTCTTCTGATCGTAAATGGTTCAGTTGGCTAATTATCAGTCGTTTTCACGGTGATAGTGGTCAACTTCCGTCATTTTGAAGGGTCGCAATGCCGTTTTTCAGCTCCACGACGCGGTAAAAGCATGAACGCCGGCCGGTATGACAGGTTGCGTTTTCGCCGGCGACTTTTACGCGCAGCCAGATCGTGTCCTGATCGCAATCGGCTCGCAACTCCACGACCTCCTGAAAATTACCCGATGTCTCGCCCTTTTTCCAGAGCGAGGCGCGAGATCGCGACCAGTAATGCGCGATGCCTGTCTCGATCGTACGGGCGAGCGCCTCGGCGTTCATGTGCGCGACCATCAAAAGCATTCCGTCGCCGGCGTCGGTGACGACAGCGGTCACCAGGCCGTTCGCGTCGAAGCGTGGCGCGAGCACACCGCCTTCCTCCCGAACGTCCTTGTCGGCCGGGCTGTCCGGAAACTTCAGGTGGCTTTCCGAAGCCTGTTCAGCCGGCATGGCCGCCGCGAACCATGGTCACGAAGCGTACCTGTTCCTCGGGCTGATCGCGGAAAGTGCCGGTGAAGGTTGAGGTGAGCGTCGTTGATCCCTGTTTGCGGATGCCGCGCATGGCCATGCACATGTGCTCTGCCTCCAGCATCACGGCGACGCCGCGCGGGTTCAGAACGTCCTGGATGACGCTGGCGATCTGCGCGGTCATGGCCTCCTGCGTCTGCAGGCGATGGGCGAAGATGTCGACCACGCGCGCGATCTTGGACAGCCCAACGACTTTACCGTCCGGCAAATAGCCCACATGCGCCCTGCCGATGATCGGGACCATGTGATGCTCGCAATGCGAGTGGAATTTTATGTCCTTGACGATGACGAGGTCGTCATAGCCCGCGACTTCCTCGAACGTGCGGCCAAGTTCGTCGGCCGGGCACATGTCGTAGCCGCCGAACATTTCTCGATAGGCCTTGGCGACGCGTTTGGGCGTATCGGCCAGGCCTTCTCGGTCCGGATTATCACCCGTCCAGCGCAGCAGCACCCGCACCGCCGCTTCGACCTCGGCTTCATTGGGCCGGTCGGTGACCGGCTTGTCCATGTAGGCCGACTGCGGCATGAGTTTCTTGATCACAGCATCCATCTAGGCGTCTCCCGCAGTTCCCTCTTACGAGAGAACGAGTTAAACGGACCACAGCCTCTCGTGGGAAAAGCGGCGGCGCCGAAAACCCAAGCTGCGCGTAAATCTGCTCCGGCGGCGTGATAGACCAGGCTGCCTTGTCGATTGTGGAGCATCCGCATTATATAAGGTCTTGCCGGGCGAAAACAGGTGCCGGTGCGGTATGCTTTGCCCATTGAGCGACGGCAGGTTGGAAAAGAATGATCGACGACGTCTATAACGCGAAAATTCTGGGCTTTGCGGGCAACATCGCCCGCATCGGCAGGCTCGATCGGCCCGACGCCTCTGCCAAGGCGCACTCCAAACTGTGCGGCTCGACTGTGACGGTCGATCTGGCGATGCGGGACGGGGTCGTGACGGATTTCGCGCATGACGTGAAGGCGTGCGCGCTCGGTCAGGCATCGTCCTCAATCATGGCGCAAAATGTCGTCGGCGCGTCAGCCGAAGAACTGCGCGCGGTGCGCGAAACGATGCGCAAAATGCTGAAGGAAAACGGCTCGCCGCCGGTGGGGCGATTCTCTGACTTGAAATATCTGGAGCCGGTGCGCGACTACAGAGCGCGGCATGCCTCGACCATGCTGACCTTCGATGCGGTCGTCGATGCAATCGGTCAGATCGAACGCAAGCGGGCCGGCGAAGCGGCCTAAGGGAGACCGGCGATGCGCCCTTCGGAAGCACTGGCCAAACACCGGGATGAGGTCCTAGCCATCATCGCGCGCTATCCAGTCAGCAATCCGCGAATTTTTGGCTCGGTGGCGCGGGGCGACGATACGGAGGAGAGTGACCTCGACATACTCGTGGATGATAGACACGCGTCCACCTTCGAACTTGCGGGGCTTGAGTTAGAACTCGAAGCTCTCCTTCGCTCCAATGTCGATGTCCGGACGCCAGGAGATCTCTCGAAGGATGTCGAAAGTCGTGTTTTGCCCGACTCGAGGCCGCTGTAATGGCGTCCCGGCCAGTCGACGAATTTCTTGATGACATCGTGCATTGGGCGGAGCGAGGCTTACACTGCAAACTTGTATTTCCCTGCATTTGCACGGCATGAGATGGCACAGGATGCGGTCATCCGTTGCCTTGAGGTAGTTGGCGAGGCTTCGGCGCAGTGCCTGAAGGCTGTTCCCGATTTTCAGACGGAGCATCCGAAGTTGGAACTTCGGCAAGCGTATCGCGCGAGGAATCGCACGGCACACGGCTACGGTTCGGTCAACTTGGAGACGGTTTGGCGGTCGGCAACTATTGCTGTGCCCCGCATGGCCGCAACTGCGAAACGAATTCGCGATGAGCGGCGCGAACGCTCGTAGGCGGGCTTCCACCCGCAACTGGCCCGGCCCATGGCGCAGGACGCCCGGCCGGCTGATCGGCACGTCGCTCGTCCGCCTCTACCAACTGACGCTGTCTGGCTTCGTCGGAAATTCGTGCAGGCATCTGCCGACCTGTTCGGAATATGCCCACGAAGCGATTGCTCGACACGGGCTCTGGGCCGGCGCCTGGATGGGCCTGTTTCGCATCTCTCGCTGCGGACCCGGCGGCACGCACGGCATAGATCGCGTTCCCGAAGCGCTTTCTCCTCGATATGTCTGGTTCACCCCATGGCGATATCGGCGCATCGGAAAAATGCGCGGCGACGGGCCTCTCTGACACCCCGCCGCTTTACCTCTGGAAAATCCCGCAATAAAGAAGCATGCCGCCGGACGCATCCGGTAAAAACCACCCGCGCTCGTAGGCGGGACTGGATAGGAGAATTTTCGTGGCCAATTCCGTTTCCCTGACATTTCCCGACGGTTCCGTTCGCGACTATGACCCCGCGATGACCGGGGCGGCGCTTGCGGAATCCATCTCGAAGTCGCTGGCCAAGAAGGCCGTCGCCTATGCGCTGGATGGCGTGGTGCGCGACCTGTCCGATCCGCTCGAAAAATCCGGCAAGGTCGAGATTGTCACCCGCGAAGATCCGCGCGCGCTCGAACTCATCCGCCACGACACGGCGCATGTGCTGGCCGAAGCGGTTCAGGAACTTTTTCCCGGAACGCAGGTGACCATCGGTCCGGTGATCGAGAACGGTTTTTATTACGATTTTTCGCGCAACGAGCCGTTTACGCCGGACGATTTTCCCGCGATCGAAAAGAAGATGCGCGAGATCATCGGCCGCAACAGGGTCTTCACCAAGGAGGTCTGGCCGCGCGACAGGGCGAAACAGGTGTTCGCCGACAAGGGTGAGGCCTACAAGCTCCAACTCATCGACGCGATCCCCGAGGATCAGGACCTGAAGATTTACGCCCAGGGCAACTGGTTCGACCTCTGCCGTGGCCCGCATATGGCCTCGACCGGCCAGATCGGCAACGCTTTCAAGCTGATGAAAGTCGCCGGCGCCTATTGGCGGGGCGATTCCAACAATCCGATGTTGACTCGTATATACGGCACGGCCTGGGCAAGCCAGGAGGAACTCGACGCCTACATCCTGATGCTGTCCGAAGCCGAGAAGCGCGACCACCGCAAGCTCGGCCGCGACATGGACCTGTTCCATTTTCAGGAAGAGGGGCCGGGCGTCGTCTTCTGGCACGCCAAGGGCTGGAAGCTGTTCCAGAGCCTTGTCAACTATATGCGCCGTAGGCTCGACGAGCAGGGCTATCAGGAGGTCAACGCGCCGCAGGTCTTGGACAAGTCGCTGTGGGAGACGTCCGGGCACTGGGGCTGGTATCGTGACTCCATGTTCAAGGTGACGGTCGCCGGCGACGACACAGATGACGACCGTGTCTTCGCGCTAAAACCGATGAACTGCCCTGGACACGTGCAAATCTTCAAGCATGGGTTGAGGTCTTACCGTGAACTACCTGTAAAGTTGGCAGAATTTGGCAACGTCCATCGCTACGAACCGTCGGGGGCGCTGCACGGGTTGATGCGTGTGCGCGGTTTTACGCAGGACGATGCTCATATCTTCTGCACCGAGGAGCAGCTTGCGGCCGAGTGCCTGCGCATCAACGATCTAATTCTGACGACCTATGCCGATTTCGGCTTCGACGAGGTCAGCGTGAAACTGTCGACGCGGCCTGAAAAGCGCGTCGGCCCCGACGCGGCCTGGGACCATGCCGAGGCGATCATGGGCAACGTCCTGTCGATCATCGAGACGCAGTCGGGCGGCAGGATCAAGACATCGATCAATCCGGGCGAGGGTGCGTTCTACGGGCCGAAATTCGAATATGTGCTGAAAGACGCGATCGGCCGCGAATGGCAATGCGGCACCACGCAGGTCGACTTCAACCTGCCGGAACGCTTTGGCGCGTTCTACATCGGCAGCGATTCGGAAAAAAAGCAGCCGGTGATGGTTCATCGCGCCATCTGCGGCTCGATGGAGCGCTTCATCGGAATCCTGATCGAGAACCACGCCGGTCATTTTCCGCTTTGGCTGTCGCCGCTGCAAATCGTCGTGGCGACGATCACGTCTGACGCGGACGATTATGCGATGGGCGTCGTCGCGAAACTGAAAGCCGCGGGGCTGTCGGCCGAAGCCGATTTGCGCAACGAGAAGATCAACTACAAAGTCCGGGAGCACAGCCTGGTCAAGGTGCCGGTCATTCTAGTCTGCGGCAAGCGCGAAGCCGAGGAGGGGTCGGTCAACATGCGCCGGCTTGGCTCCCGAGATCAGGTGGCGATGTCGCTTGAGGCCGCGATCGAGGCGCTCGGCGCGGAAGCGATGACGCCCGACCGTCGGCGGAAGGCGGCTTAGCGCCATCTGGTCTGCGCATTTGCAGGCGGGGCACCGATGCCGCTCCGCCTAAGACCATCTCATCTGTTGACGCTGCCGAAGGCTTCACGAACCTGTCATGCAGCGGCGATATTGAGCGGAAATGCTCAAGATGCGAAGCAGCGAGTCTCAGTTCCCGGAACTCTCTTACGCCAATGCAGCGCATGCGCGGCTGACGCGCTGGTTCATCCGGTCCGTCGAAGGCCTGTCGGGCAGGGACCGCTACGCCGCCCTCTACGCTTTTTGGCGCACCAGCATCGCGCCGACCGGCGAGCGCGTTTTCGGCCGGATGCTGGAATTGATCGAGGTCGGCGTTCGCAGCGAAGGCCAGTGGCCGCCGGAAGCTCTTCCAGACGGACCCTTGGTGATCGTCGCCAATCATCCTTTCGGCATCGGCGACGGCATTGCGGTGCTTTCGCTGGCCGAGCAACTCGGACGCCCCTTCCGCGTCATGATTGCGGCTGATCTGTTGAAGATCCGGGAGATGGAGCCTTACGCTCTTGCCGTCGATTTTTCCGAAACCAAGGAGGCGTTGAGGAACAATCTCGCCGTGCGCCATCAAGCCGTGCGGCTGCTGAGAGAAGGCGTCACGATCGTCGTGTTTCCGGGCGGCGGGGTTGCCACCGCGCCAAAAGGATTCGGCAAGGCGGAGGATTTGCCGTGGAAGATGTTCCCGGCCCGGCTCATTCAGGAGACCAAGGCGTCGGTGGTGCCGATGCATTTTGCCGGTCAGAACGGACGGCTGTTTCATCTGGTCAGCCGGCCTATGCATCTGGCCGGCCATGAAGCGCGCCTGCCCCGGCTGGTCGGCAAGGCCGCGCTTACGCTCAGGCTGTCGCTTTTGATCCGTGAGTTCACGAGGCTTTCGGGCAAGACGATCCACGTGCGCATCGGGCGCACACTTTCATGGGAAGAGTTGGAGCCGCTACGCGATCGCAAGGCGTTGCTCGGGCATCTGCAGAAAACGGTGCTGGGTCTTGCCCCATCGTCGACGTCCGCCCGCCGCAACGTCAGAGGCCGGTTTGGCCAGCGCCGCGACCGCTCGCCCGAGTTGACGGTCTGAGCAATCCTAGTCGGCCTCGGTCAGGTCGGTGGCGTTTTCCTCTGTCGCCAAAACCTCGACGTCCTGATTCCGACCGCCGACCACGGTGTAGTCCCGGTGGTAGATGCGATCCCGGTTCTTGGCGACGATCGAGTAGTCGCCTTCCGCCAGCACCATGGAGGCAAATGCGCCGACGATCTCGCGCACAGGATCTCCCGATGCGGTCAGGATCGACCAGGATGTATCGGCGATAGCCTCGCCTCCGGTTTCGCGAACGAGCTTCATGGTCAACTCCGCGGCCCGGTGCTCCACCGTCGCCTCGGTCAGTTTTCCGGCATCGACCCTTATGTCGGAGCGGATGATCGCGTTGACCGATCCGTAGGTCGAAACGACGTGATAAACCCCGGAATTCAACCGGACCACGCTGTTCGGGCTGACATCGGGAATGATCAGAGCCCGGTCGCCGTCGGTTCCTGCCTCCGCCTCGTAAATTGAGAATCGCAGCTTTGCCGGCGGGATGCGAACGCCGCCCTCGAGCGTCGCGTCGAGCTTCAGACCGCCGGCGTCGAGAACGAAGTTTTCCGGCTTTCCTTCCCGCCCGACGGTTATTCTCTTGGTTGCGCCTGCGCGACCGTAGGAAGCGTGGACGAGGTAGCTGCCCGGCTCGAGCTGGAAGACGCTGGTGCCGCCTCGCGCCGACGCAACCAGAGGCAATTTGCCTTCGGGGTCAGGATCGGGTTTGAAAACCCGCCAGATGAGGCCGCGACTGATGTCTGCGCCGTCCTCGGTGAGTTTAGCCGATAGCGTAACCTCGCCGCCGCCCAGCGCGAGCGGCTGGTCGTTCGTCAACGGTGCATAGCCGCTGATGTCTGGGAGTTTGAGAACCGGGGGCGGCGAATCCCCGAATTCCTGGGCGCTGACCAGCGACGGCAGCACCGTGAACAACGCGGCGCACACCCAAATCATCCAGAATCGAACCACCCCTCTGGTCATGACTTGCTTTGAACGGCAAGCCGATGGCAATTTCAAGGCTGTATCGCCGGCGGCGTCGCAGACGAAGCCAAAGTCGCCGCACGGTTCCTGCCGCGTCTCAGCCAAAAGTCCAAAGGGAATTCCGAAATGGCGGCGCCGATCATAGACTTTTTGCTGAGCAGGAATTCCGCGCCGATACAGGAACTGCATGACCCTGCGCCGTCCGATGCGGAGATCGAGACGATGCTGACCGTAGCCGTTCGGGTGCCCGACCATGGCCGGCTGGCGCCATGGCGCTTCATTCTCTACCGGGGCGAGGCGCGGCATGCGATCGGCGCAAAACTCGCCGATCTGGCGGAGAAGCGGGAGGGGCCTCTCTCCGAGGTGCGGCGAAACCAGGAACTGGCGCGGTTTTCGCGTGCGCCATTGGTCATCGGCGTGGTGTCGAGTCCGAAGGAGCATCCCAAAATTCCGCAGTGGGAGATGTTCCTCTCCGGCGGCGCGGCGGCGATGAGCCTCGTCATGGCGGCAAACGCGCTCGGCTATGGAACGAACTGGATCACCAACTGGTATTCGGATGTCGAGGAGGGTCGCGTCCTGCTCGGCCTGGCTGCGCATGAACGCGTTGTCGGCTTCGTGCATATCGGCTCGTACGATGGCCCGGCGCAGGAGCGGCCGCGCCCCGATGTGGCGGCGCTTTACGCGGATTATTCCGGACCTTGGGAGGAATAGGCCCCAGCCGTCACCGCTCGGGCAATCAGCCGCTCGGCGCGCCGAAGATGCGGCAGGTCGTACATGCGGCCATCGATCGCGACCACGCCGGAATTTCCCGCTGCGGCGAATGCGTCGATCACCGCTTTCGCCTCGCCGACAGCTTCGGGCGATGGTGTGAACGCCTCGTTGATCACCGGAACCTGGTCGGGATGGATCGCCATCTTGCCGGTAAACCCGTCGCGCTCGGCCTCCATGCATTCGGTCCGCAATCCGGCGGAATCACGAAAGTCGGTGAACACGGTGTCGATCGCGGCGACTTGCGACGATGACGCCGCAAGGATCGTCATCGTGCGGGCATGCCGGAACAGGTCGGTATAGCGTCCGCTTGCGTCACGCGTCTGCCTGGCGCCGATTGCGGCGGAAAGGTCTTCCGCGCCCCATGTCAATCCGGCGAGGCGCTGGCCGGCATTGCCGTAGGTTCCGGCCGCAAGCACGCCCGCAGCGGTTTCGGTGATGATCGGAATGATTCTCGTGCTGCCCTCTTCAAGTCCGTTCTCGGCCTCATGCACGCGCAGCTTGGTGGCGAGCTGCTGGACATCCGCGCCGCCATTGCATTTCGGCAGCATGATGCCGTCAGGCCGCGCCGCCATCAGCCCGGCGAGGTCGTCGTCGGTCAGGCCGGTCGCCAGATCATTGACCCGGACATAGATGGCAGCCCGCGTTTCTGTGCGCCGCGCGGTCACAAATGCCGCCGCTGTCCTGCGCGCCAGGACCTTGTTCAGCGGCGTGACGGAATCTTCGAGATCGACGATGACGATGTCGGCCGCCGACGCAAACGCCTTTTCGAGTTTTCTTTCCGAATCACCGGGGACAAAGAGCAGCGACCGCATCGCTCAGGCGGCTTTCTTCATGATCATTGCCTGGCGCGTGCATTTGGCGACCAGAATGTCATTCTGGTTGAACGCGCGATGCTCGAACTCGACTATGCCGCGGTCGGGCTTCGATTTCGACTGGCGCACCGATTTTACCTCGGTTTCGACGCGGATCGTATCGCCGTGAAAGACCGGATTGGGAAACATTGTTTCGGTCATGCCCAGATTGGCGACGGTGGTGCCGAGCGTCGTGTCATGAACTGAAATCCCGATCATCAGGCCGAGCGTGAACAGCGAATTGACCAGCGGCTTGCCCCATTCGCTTTTGGCGGCGAAATCGAAATCGATATGCAGCGGCTGCGGGTTCAGCGTCATCACCGAAAACAGCATGTTGTCGCTTTCGGTCACCGTTTTCCTGAGCGTGTGTTGGAAGATACGGCCTTCATGGAATTCGTCGAGATACAGTCCACCCATGCAGTCCTCCGTGCCGCGCTGATTGTCGGGCATCGGCCCGCCGCTATCAAGCGGGTTAACAAGTATGGTGAACGCTTCGTTAAACCTTTCCCGATACTGTCGATTCTGATGCCGAAGGGGGTTCGGCTCGGTGTCTCAGGCGGGCTTGTATCGGCATGGTTGTCTCGCATTTCCTGAAATGGATTCATACGGCCAGGGTCAGTGAGAGGGCGGCCGCCGCGAGTTCGCTCGCCCGCGCCTACATCAACAACGATCTGCCGTTCGAGGACCGCTGTGCGGCGCAGGCGGCGCTGACCCTCCTGCTCGACGATCCGTCATCCATAGTGCGCGCGGCTATGGCCAACTGCCTATCCATGAGCGCGCGTGCTCCGTTGCAGATCATCTGCGCGCTGGCCTCCGACCAGCCGGAGGTCGCCGGCGCGATACTGGCGCGCTCGCCGCTGCTGACCGACTCCGATCTCATCGACAGGGTTGCCTCGGGCCACAAGGCCACGCAGATGCTGATCGCCGACCGGCCGACCGTATCGATGTCGCTCTCGGCCGCCATCGCCGAGATCGGCGAGGCTGAATCCTGTCTGACGCTGCTCGGCAATGACGGCGCCGACATCGCATCGCTGAGCTTTCGCCGGATGGCCGAGCGTCACGGACATATCGGGTCGGTGCGCGAGATGCTGATCGCCGATCGGCGACTGCCCTCCGACTGCCGCCACATGCTACTGGTCAAACTCGGCGAAACCCTGAAAGGCTCTCCGCTGGTCGTCGCGCTGATGGGCGCGGCCAGGGCCGAACGCGTCATGAAGGATGCCTGCGTGAAAGCGTCCGTCACGCTGATCGAGGCGACCAGGCCGGACGAATACGCAGCGCTGATCGAACACCTTCGTATCCGGGGCGATCTAACGGCGAGCTTCATCGTGCGCACGCTGGCTTTCGGCAAGGTGGATTTTCTGGGCTCGGTGCTGGTCGCCCTGACGGGCCAGACCGAACAGCGGGTGAGGGCGCTGCTTGGCTCCGGCCATGACGCGGCCTTGGCTGCGGTCTTCGGTTCGGCGGGACTGTCGGCGGTAACCCATTCCGTATTGATCCGCGCACTGAAGGTTTGGCGCGAGGTGGCGAAAGGAACGCGCATCGCCGGCGCGCAGGAAGTGTCATGGCTGATGCTCAAGGAACTCAGCGGCAGCCAGGCGGAGGGAGACCTTGCCGGACTGCTCAAATCGATCCACCTCGAAGCGCTGCGCGGCAACGCCCGCGCCCACGCGCTCGCCATCGCGGCGGCTTGACCAGCCGAAGGCTTTCTACCCGTCCGCCGGCTGCTGCACCGACTCCACGAACATCAGCACATCGCCGACCATGCCATCCTCGTCCCACACATCGTTGTGGCCATAGGCATCGTAGATCAGCATCCGCTTGGCCCCCGGCGCCATGGCGAACAGCGCTTCCCCGGAGGCAAGCGGGATGATGCGATCGCGCCGCCCATGGATGAAAAGCTTGGGTTGGCTGACATCCTGGATTCTCAAGTCGGATCGGAATCGGTCCTTAATAAGGAACCTGACAGGAAGGAACGGATATTGGGCCGCTGCAAGCGACTCGACGGACGTATAGGGGGAAACGAGGATGATGCCGGCAGCCGGTCGTTGCGCCGCGGTGTTGACGCCGACTCCGCTCCCCAGCGATTGCCCGAGGACGACGATGCCTCCCTCCGATCGCTTCGCCAGCCAATCGAATGCCGCAAGCCCGTCGATGAACAAGCCTTGTTCGCTCGGCGAGCCGGTCGAGCCCGGATAGCCGCGATAGGAGATGGCCAGCAGCCCGATGCCGCGTTCCTTCAGCGCCTCGGAGAGGAACAGGTAGTTGGCCGCCCGATCGGCATTGCCCAGGAAGAACAGCACCGTGGGCCTGCCGGCTTCGGCCTCGCTCAGCAAAGCGTGCAGCGTTTCGCCATCCGGCGTCCCGATTTCGAAGGCTTCGCCCCAGGCAGGGGGCCCAGGGGCGGCGGATGACCCAAAACTCGCACCTGGATAGAGGAGCGCTCGCTGTGAGACATACATGACGCCGACAAGCGCCGCGTAGGCGAATGCGGCGAAGAGCGGCACAATTAGCAGCGCCTTCGCGCTCACGGGACACTCCGTGGTTAAATATCCAGCGCTTCCGGCTCGGCGAATTCCGCCCGCTCCTGAATGAAGCGGAACCGCAATTCCGGCTTGACGCCCATCAGCGCGTCGACGGCCGATTTCGTCGCCTGCTCGTCTTCCGCGACATCCACCCGAAGCAGCGTGCGCTTTTTCGGGTCCATCGTGGTTTCCTTGAGCTGCGCCGCCATCATCTCGCCCAGTCCCTTGAAGCGTCCGATCTCGATCTTGCCGCGCCCGGTGAACTCGGTGCGCAGAAGCTCGTCCTTGTGCGCGTCGTCGCGCGCATAGGCCACGGCGCCGCCCTGGCTGATGCGGTAGAGCGGCGGCACCGCCAGGAAGAGATGTCCGCTGCGGATAAGCTGCGGCATTTCCTGGTAGAAGAAGGTGATGAGCAGCGAGGCGATGTGCGCGCCGTCGACATCGGCGTCGGTCATGATGATCACGCGCTCGTAGCGCAAATCCTCGTCGCGGTATCTGGTCCGTGTGCCGCAGCCCAGCGCCTGGATCAGGTCGGAAATCTGCTGGTTGGCTGTCAGCTTGTCATGGCCGGCGCTGGCGACGTTGAGGATCTTTCCGCGCAAGGGCAGAATCGCCTGGCTCGCCCGGTCGCGCGCCTGCTTGGCCGAACCGCCGGCCGAATCGCCCTCGACGATGAACAACTCGGCGCCGGCGGCAGCGTTCTGGGTGCAGTCGGCGAGCTTTCCCGGTAGCCGGAGCTTGCGCACGGCGCTCTTGCGCGACACTTCCTTTTCCTGGCGGCGGCGCACACGTTCGTCCGCCCGGGCGATGACCCATTCCAGCAACTTGGACGCTTCCTGCGGATTGTCCGCCAGCCAATGGTCGAACGGGTCGCGGATGGCGGTCTCGACGATGCGGATCGCCTCGATGCTGGCCAGCCGGTCCTTGGTCTGGCCGACGAATTCCGGCTCGCGGATGAAGACGGACAGCATGCCGGCCGCCGAGATCATCACGTCGTCGCTGTTGATTATCGCCGCGCGCTTGTTGCCGGTCAGGTCGGCATAGGCGCGCAGGCCCCGCGTCAGCACATTGCGGAAGCCGGCCTCGTGGGTGCCGCCTTCGCCGGTCGGGATCGTGTTGCAATAAGAGTTGAGGAAGCCGTCGCCGCCATACCAGGTGACGGCCCATTCGAGCGAGCCGTGGCCGCCCTGCTTGTCGCTCTTGCCGGCGAACACCTGGCGCGTCACCTGGAATTCGTCGCCGAGCGAGGCGTTGAGATAGTCCTTCAGCCCGCCGGGAAAATGGAACTCGGCTTTGGGCGGGGTCTCGTCCTTGCCGGTGATCAGCAGCGGATCGCAGGACCAGCGGATGACAACGCCGCCGAACAGATAGGCTTTCGACCGCGCCATCCGGAACAGCCGCGCCGGCTCGAACCGCGCATCCTTGCCGAAGATATCCGGGTCGGGATGGAAGCGCACCTTGGTGCCACGCCGGTTGTGGACTTCCCCCAGCGTCTCCAGCCCGGCCTGGGCAACGCCACGTGCAAAACGCTGGCGGTAGAGCTGCCGTCCGCGCGCAACCTCGACCTCGAGTTGGTCCGACAGCGCGTTCACCACCGACACGCCGACGCCATGCAGGCCGCCCGAGGTTTCATAGACCTTCGAGTCGAATTTGCCGCCGGCATGCAGCGTCGTCATGATGACTTCCAGCGCCGACTTGTTCTTGAATTTCGGGTGCGGATCGACCGGGATGCCGCGGCCATTGTCGGTGACGGTCAAAAAACCGTCGGCGGCAAGCTCGACATCGATGAAGGTGGCGTGGCCGGCAACGGCCTCGTCCATGGAATTGTCGATGACCTCGGCGAAAAGGTGGTGCATCGCCTTTTCGTCGGTGCCGCCGATATACATGCCCGGACGCCGGCGCACCGGCTCGAGCCCTTCCAGCACCTCGATATCGGCGGCGCTATAACCCTCGCTGCCGTCCTTAGGCTGCGCCGCTCGCTTCACCGCCGCCTGCAGCAGCGGATCGAGCGGGCGCGAAGGCGGGCGAGG
>JBGTLX010000336.1:0-3103 GCA_041743855.1 Rhizobiaceae bacterium
GGCGCGGATCAGCACCGCGCTGCCCGGCAGGCAGACTACATTGAGACACCAGTGGATGCCGTAGGAGCGATAGATATAAGCGTGGCCCGAGGGTCCGAACATGGCGCCATTGCGTGGGGTGGGGCCGCGAAAACTGTGAGCCGCCGGATCGTCGCGCTCATAGGCCTCGGTTTCGACGATGATGCCGCCGGTCTCGCCGACCCAAAACCCGGCTCCGATCAGGTCCGGGGCGACGCTGACTGCGTTGCGTTCGAAGAAGGCCGCGTCGGTCAATGCTCTGCCTTGGCGTGGAAGCGCGCGGAACTTCATGGCGCGAAACCGGTTTTTACGGGAAGAAAGGAAACTGCCATGCGCCAGATCTTTTTAGGGCATAGGACAGCCGGAAACGCGCTTGAAAAGGCCCACCCGCCTATTCCCACCCCGTTTCCACCGCCGCCGATGCCCGACCCGCAACCAGACCCTACGCCATTTCCCCAGCCTACAAGGCTTCCTAACGCGGACGAAGGAGGCGAGAAAAACAACGCCGCTGGCGGAACCTTCCGGCGCAACTTTGGTTAGGTTGGAGGACGGTGGACCCTCACCCCCTCACCACCGTTCAATATCGACCGGCTGGCGCTACCCGCGCCGGCCGGTTTCTTTCATCACTAACCTATTTCGTTTGCCGGATTGGACATTGTCATCTTTCGTAACGCGCTTTTTCTCGGCCGTGCGAAGGTGCTGGTCCGTTCCGACAAGTGGGGCGGCCCGCGACGCGATGGTTGTGGAGACGACCGACACCGGATCGCTCGCGGGAAAACTGTCCTCTAGCCCTTCCTGCAACTGCTCCTCCAGGGTTGGCCGGTCTTCCGCCCGACCCTCCGTTCGGCGTTTCTTCGTCTCCATCCGGCAATCCTTTGATTGACTTGGACTGGCAGGCCGGGCGGTCTTGTGTCGGACGAACGCGGCTCGACAGTCTTTCCACTATCACAAATATCCGGCGAGTTGCGCGATTCCGGCATGACGCCGAGTTGCCGCCGCAAATCTGACGCTGCCGCGCATGGAACAATGGCTCAATTGACCCGTTTCCGAGCTTGCTGGATCATACACTCCGTTAGTCGTGCAGGGGGACCATTGAATGACCAGAATTCTGGCTGCGCTGCTCGCCATTATCGGTTTGCTGCTGGCGGGTGGCGGCGTCTGGCTGATAGCGCTCGGCGGCTCGTGGTACTACGTGCTCGCGGCTATCGGATTTCTGGCAAGCGCCGCACTCCTATACCGCAGACATCCTCTCGCCTTTTTTGTTTACGCGCTGGTCGTTGTCGGCTCCCTTGCCTGGGCGGCTTACGAGGTCGGGTTTGATTGGTGGGCGCTGGCGCCGCGCGGCGGCCTCATCTTCATCGTCGGACTGTTGCTGCTTATCCCTTGGCAGCGGGCCAACCCGGAACGGGTCGGTTCGGCCATGCCGCTGTGGCGCGCCGGCGGCCTCTCGCTTGTTTTCTCGCTGGCCGCAGCGGTTGTCATCGCACTTTATTCCATGTCGGTGGACGTTCACCGGATCGAGGGGCAGGTCGCCGCCGCCCAAGCTTCGACGCTTCCGCCGAGCGAGACTTCTGTCCCGGCCGAAGAGTGGGTTGCCTATGGGCGGACGCAGGGCGGCAGCCATTATTCGCCGCTTGACGCGATCACGGCGGCGAATGTCGGAGGCCTGGAAAAGGCTTGGGAATACCACACAGGCGACATCCGCACCGAGGACGATCCTGAGGAAACGACCTACGAGGTCACGCCGACCATGATCGACGGACTGCTTTATGTCTGCACCCCGCATCATCTGGCGATCGCGCTCGATCCCGTCACGGGCGAGCAGCGCTGGCGGTACGACGCCAATGCCGGCGTCAATTCGCAGCGTCAGCACCAGACCTGTCGCGGACTGTCGCACTACCGGGTCGAGGGCGCGGTAGCCGGCGCGGTCTGTTCGGCGCGCGTGCTGCTGCCGACAGGCGACGCGCGGCTCATCGCCCTCGACGCCAAGACCGGAACGCCCTGTCCGGCTTTCGGCGAAGACGGCCAGATCGACCTCTGGAATAACATGCCCAATGTCTATGCCGGGTCGTATTATTCGACATCGCCCCCGGTGGTGGCGGGCGGCCTGATCGTCGTCGGCGGGGCGGTCAACGACAATGTCTCGACCACCGAGCCGTCCGGCGTCATCCGCGCCTTCGACGCCGACACCGGCGCGCTCGTCTGGAATTTCGACAGCGGCAATCCGGAACAGACCGAGCCGCTTCCTCCCGGCAAAAAATATGTCGGCAATTCGCCGAATGCCTGGTCTATCCTGACCGTCGACGCCGAACTCGGGCTGGTCTATGCGCCGATGGGCAATACGCCGCCCGACCAGTATGGCGGCGACCGCACGCCGGAAACCGAGCGGTTTTCCGCGTCGGTGACGGCGCTTGATCTCACCACCGGTCAGGTGCGCTGGGTCCGCCAACTGGTGCATCACGATCTTTGGGACATGGACACGCCGTCCGAGCCGCAACTGGTCGATCTGCCGACGACTGCGGGCATGGTCCCGGCCCTGGTTCAGTCGACCAAGCAGGGCGACATCTATGTGCTCGACCGGCGCACCGGCGAGCCGATCCTGCCGGTGACCGAAGAGCCGGCCCCCACCGGCGCGGTCGAGGGCGATTTTACCGCTCCGACCCAGCCGGTCTCGGCGCTCAGCTTTGAGCCTGCTCTCTTACGGGAGAAGGACATGTGGGGCGCGACGATGCTCGACCAGCTCTACTGCCGCATCATGTTCCGCGGCCTTGACTACGAGGGCCGCTACACGCCGCCCTCGGTCAACGGCGCAATCGTCTATCCTGGCAATTTCGGCACGTTCAACTGGGGCGGGGTCGCCGTCGATCCGGTGCGCAACGTGGTCATCGCCACGCCCGTCTATCTGGCTTTCACGGTAAAACTCATTCCCCGCGCGGACGACACGACGAGCTATGTTTCGGAAGGCAAGCCGGGTTTTAACGAGAATTACGGCGCTCCCTACGCAGCGGAGATGAAACCGTTCCGCTCGCCCCTGGGTCTGCCGTGCCAGGCGCCGCCATGGGGCTATGTGGCTGCCGCCGATCTG
>JBGTLX010000337.1:0-3636 GCA_041743855.1 Rhizobiaceae bacterium
GAGCACGGTCAGCATTTCCGAGCGCATGTCCTGCGCCGAATCGATTGGCGGGACCGGGAAATAGCCGCCCTTGACGCGCGGGCGGTGGCCGAGGTTGCCGGTCTCGTAGTCGGTATCGTCGTTGGACGGCAGTTCGGTCGAATCGATCTTGAAGCCGGTGTTGTAGGGATCGGCCTTGTATTTCACGTCGTCGAATACGAAGAACTCGGCCTCGGGACCGACCATGATCGTGTCGCCGATGCCTTCCGACTTCATGTAGGCTTCCGCCTTCTTGGCGGTGCCGCGCGGGTCGCGGTTGTAGGCCTCGCCGGAAACCGGATCGAGGATGTCGCACAGGATGACCATGGTCGACTGCGCGAAGAACGGGTCCATGTGGACCGTCTCGGGATCGGGCATCAGCACCATGTCGGACTCGTTGATGGCCTTCCAGCCGGCGATGGACGAGCCGTCGAACATGACGCCGTCGGCGAACATGTCTTCCTCGACCTCGATGATGTCCATCGTCACATGCTGGAGCTTGCCTTTCGGGTCGGTGAACCGCAGATCGACGAATTTCACGTCGTTGTCCTTGATCTGCTTCATGATGTCTTTGGCTGTCGTCATGTCCTATTTCCCTGTGTGTTGATTATGGAGAACTGAAATTTTTGGGGCCGTCAGACGGCATCCAACCCCGTTTCGCCCGTGCGAATGCGCACGACTTCCTCGATGTTGGAGACGAATATCTTGCCGTCGCCAATGCGGCCGGTCTGGGCGGCTTTGCGGATCGCCTCGATGGCGCCTTCGACGGCGTCGTCGCCGAGCACCACTTCGATTTTTACCTTGGGCAGGAAATCGACGACGTATTCCGCGCCGCGGTAAAGTTCGGTGTGGCCCTTCTGGCGTCCAAAACCCTTGGCCTCCGTTACCGTAATGCCCTGCAAGCCGGCTTCCTGGAGCGCTTCCTTCACCTCGTCGAGCTTGAACGGCTTGATGATCGCTTCGATCTTTTTCATGGGTTTGGTGGCCTCTGCTGGCAAAAACGACGAGTTGTGAGCTCCCCTTGCGCTTTTTCAAGCACGAACTATGCCAGTACGCGGAAAACGCGGCATTTTTGCTTCGATGCCGCCGGGGACGCAAATGTTCGATTTTCGCGGACAATCGGCGCGCGCGCGAAGCAATTTGTTTGCGACAGCGCTGAAAGCGGATCGGTGAGCCAATGACTTTGATTTATGCAATATGCCTACTTAACAGGCAATTTGATAGGAGACTGTGACCCCTCCGGTTAAAGGTAATGCCGGATTGGGAAGGCCGGCGCGCCGTGCTATCGATCGGGCCAGGCGCGCCCCACCGGATCGGCTTCAAATGTCCCATGAGATTTTGACGATTCGAGAAATGGCGGAGGCCGACCGGCTGACGATCGAAGCCGGACCGTTTGACGGCATCTCCCTGATGCGCCGGGCCGGAGCGGCGGTGGCCTCCACAGCACTCGCTCGTTATCCGGCCGCCGCAAAAATCCATGTGCTGTGTGGACCCGGCAACAATGGCGGCGACGGCTATGTCGCGGCAAAAATCCTGCATGAAAGTGGCGTCGCCGTCTGGCTCTGGGCCGAAACGCCGCCCAGAGCCGGAAGCGATGCGGCGATGGCGGCGGCGGAATGTCCTGTCGCCGCCAGAGCACTGGCAGACTTCGATCCCGAACCCGGGTCGCTGGTGATCGACGCATTGTTCGGCGGCGGCCTGTCGAAGCCGCTGGGCGGGGCCTTTGTCATAGCTGTCGGCAGAACAGAAGCGGCGGGCGCGGCGGTGCTGGCGGTGGATGTACCGAGCGGTATCTCCGGCGACAGCGGCGCGGCCCTCGGACCGGCTTTCCGCGCGGGCCTCACTGTTACCTTCGTTCGCAAGAAGCCCGGACATCTTCTCCAGCCGGGCCGCGAGCATTGTGGTGAGACGATCGTCGCCGACATCGGCATCAGGCCGGATGTGCTCGACGCCATCCGGCCGTCATGCCACGAAAACGCGCCCGCGCTTTGGCGCGAAAGCTTCCCCCGACTCGCGATCGATACCCACAAATATGCGCGCGGCCATGTCGCCGTGTTTTCGGGCGGGCCTTCATCGACCGGGGCGGCGCGGCTGTCCGCCATGGGCGCGGCGCGCGTTGGGGCAGGGGCCGTCACGCTGCTTTCGCCGGGCAACGCGCTCCAGATCAACGCCGCGCATCTGACATCGACGATATTGCGCAAGACCGACACGGCCGAGGAGGTCGACGAGTTCCTGCGCGAACGCAAACCGGCGGCGCTGATTTTCGGGCCGGGTATCGGCGTTTCTGAAACAGCCGGCGATCTCGCCCTGAGCCTGATGACCGCCAATGCAGGCCGTCGCGTGGAGCATGTGGTTTTCGACGCCGATGCTCTGAGCGCATTCTCCACCCGCCGCGAGGAATTTTTCACGGCCGCGCGGGTTTCGGGTGGGCCAGGGCTGGTTCTGACGCCGCATGAGGGCGAATTTCAAAAACTGTTTCCGGACATCGCCGCCGACCAAAACCTTTCCAAAGTCGACAGAGCGCGCCATGCGGCAGGCCAAGCGAACGCTACCATCATTTACAAAGGCCCGGATACGGTGATCGCATCTCCGGATGGCCGGGCGGCCATCAACGCGAACGGTGCGCCTTGGCTGGCGACGGCGGGTTCGGGCGACGTGCTGGCAGGCATCTGCGCCGGATTGCTGGCGCAGGGCATGCCTTCGTTCGAGGCGGCCTGCGCGGCGGTCTGGCTGCATGCGGAGGCGGGCGCGCGGTTCGGCCCTGGACTGATTGCGGAGGATTTGCCAGCCACGATCCTTCCCGTGCTCCGGGAATTGACGCCGCGCGCCGCGTCCCGAGTCCGTGAGCCTTCGTATCGAACAATGAAACGGACATCCCTAGGTGGCGGCACAATCGGGTTGCGTGACCGGCTTATTTGAAAGGTCATTGGGGCGCGGTGCCCTACCGAAGGAGAAAACCAAATGAAGACGATCCGTATTGCCCTCGCCGCCGTCACGCTGATGACTTCCGGCGCCATGGCGAGCGAAATTTCCTCGCGTTATGTTTATGGTGATGCGCCACGCCCGTCCGACGGCAATGTGGGTGGGAATTCGACCGTCTCGACCGATGCCTATGTGAGCGGGTCCTATGTCGGCGGAACGGCCTCCATGAAGGGTGCGGAATCCCGCAGACGCAGCCTGATAGTCAGCCCGCGCGCCGAGAAGTCGGCCAACCCGCACTGAAGTTGCAAATTGGCGGGTGGAAGCGACTAAAGGGGCGGCGGCCTTCGGTCTGCCGCCCTTTCTGTTGTATCCGGCCCTCAGGTGTTCCAATCGGCATAGCGTCCCCAAAGCTTAAGTGGCATCGACTTCCGCAAACTAGGCGGTTAACCGCTCCATCAGCGCCATCGCCGCATGCGGCGCGCGGATTTTTCCCTCGTGGATGAAGTAGACGAACACGTCGCGCGGTTTTTGCGCCGGCTTGGTTGATGGATCAGCGATCGGCAGGTCGTCCGGCTGACCGCCTTGCGCCCACGCCTTGGCGCGTGTCACCCAGGCATCCAGGTCCCTGGGCTTGTAGGCCGTCGGGATGTCGTCCTCGCCCTTCTGCAGCCGCGCATAGACGAGGTCGCCCGTCAC
>JBGTLX010000338.1:0-13921 GCA_041743855.1 Rhizobiaceae bacterium
AATGTCAGCGACCGGGTCGCTGTCTTCGCCGAGACCGCGCGCGTTGCGCCAGATCGCGTAGTTGCCGGCATAGGCTTCGACGCAGCCGCGCCGGCCGCAGCGGCACAGGGCGCCGTCGGGGCGGTGGATCATGTGGCCGAACTCGCCGCCGGATGACTGAGTGCCGGTGAAGAGGTCGCCTTTGATCACCAAGCCCATCCCGATGCCATGCGAGAGAAGGATGGCGATGAAGTCGCTGCGGTAGCGTTCCGGATTTTTCCAGCGCAGCGCGACAGCCATCATGTTGCAGTCGTTCTCGACAGCCGTTGGAACCCCGAACTCGGCTTCCAGCACATCGGCGAAAGGGATGTCGTCATGCGGCGTGATCGGAGACCAGAGCATGGTGCGTGCGGCGGTGTCGGTAATGCCCTGGATGGCCACAACCATCCGCGCCGGACGTTTGTTGGCCGAACCGCCCGTCAGCAGACGCCGCAGCATCGCCACGCACTCGCCGACTATCTCGGTCTTCGGCATGGAAAGGGTTTGCAGCCTTCGCTGCTCCTCGACGACAACGCGGCCCGAATAATCGATCATGGCGGCCGACAGCAGGTTGAGCGAGAGTTCGACGGTGACCACCATGGCCGCTTCGGGATCGAGCCCGATCGCAATCTGCGGGCGTCCACGCTTCAGCGCAGCCGATGGGTCCTGCTTTATTTCGGCCAGGATGCCTTCGCCCAGTAGGTCGGAAGAAATCGCGGAGATGGTCGAGTGACTGAGGCCGGTGGTTGCGGCGATTTCGGTGCGCGACGGCTGGCCGGCGCGCCGCACCGCGCCGATGACCATGGCGCGGTTGCGCCTGCGCAGATCGTCGTGGCGGATTCCGACCGACATGCCTTTGTAAAATCCTCCCGAGGCGGCGGCACGATCACCCGCCTGCTAAGCCGAATACTGGCAGAACCCGGCTTGCGAGTCATTGTTTATTTCGAGTGCCGAAAAAAATCATAATGCTCGGAAAATCGGGTAGTGTCTCAGTTTGAAATTTCGGCGGTCTTTTTGTAAGGGCCGCGCTTGCCGGGTTTCGGCGCAACAGCGCCCATCATCTGGCAAAGATCGTCCATTGACCAGAGCGTCTTGGATACGCCGGCGGCCATCGCCGGCGACATTTTCAGCGTCTTGTGAATGCGAATGAAATTATACCAAACCGTATAGAGCGCGACCATGTGAACGTGGTTCTCGAACTTCTTAGAGAACGCATTCGTCAGGCGGGTAAAGCGGCGCATGTGCATCCGCATGGTGAGGTTGGCGCGCTCGACATGCGACGTGCTAACGTGCGCCAGATCGGGCGAACCCTCAATGCGGGTCTTCTTTGCGTCCGTGCAGACGGCGGGACTGTAGCGGCGTTCCTGTGGCACTGCACGGCCTTCCGGCTCGCCATACATCTTGACCAGCATGGCATAGTCAACGTCGGCTCCAAAGGCTTCCTCGACTGCGTTCAAATAGGCTTTGTGTCCATCGGTCGTAAGCTGGACCCGATTGGCAAGACGGTCTTTAACGTCGTCCATGAAGGCCAGCGCATATTCGCCGTCACGCCCGCCGACCAGCCAAGAGATAATCAGCTTGCTGTCGCTGTCGAGCGCGGTCCATGTCCAAGTGTCGCCAGCACCGTCAACCGTGTTTTTCATCGCCGCGACGTTCTTCTGCTTCGCTGCCGTGAAGCTCCAAATTTCGTCGCACTGAACCCGCTTGGCCTTCACGTCGCGGACTTCGCGGTCGTGCAGTTCTGCGCAGAACTTACCGGCATCGACCAGCAGCTTTGAAACCGTGTTGATCGACACGTCGGCAACGCGGGAGATCGACCGCATGGACGACCCCTCGCAAAGCAGTGAGAGGATTTGGACGCGGGTTTTCAGGGGCAGCTTGTTCATGCCCCTAATATCTGAACTTTTATGCTTAGTGTCAAGCACTTTCAGGTTGGCTGGAACGCTCCGTTAAGCTAATGAGTCAAAATGTCACAGCTCTTGCCTTGAACCCTATTGACTTATATGTCAATACAAGCTGCAATCACCCGGCATGTGCGCATGGGTCTGCTTTTCCAATTGGAGATGACGGTCCCTAGTGATCCAGTTGTTCGAGGTTTCTTCTATTCACCGGATGTCAAGTTGCTCATGGAAGGCCCATGGACTTCGCCTCAGTGCGGCTCTCGCGTGGCGCTTCTGCGGGCCGACTTAGAAGCGTTCGTCAAAGAGGAAAGGGTTTCGGTCTGCCTTAAACCCTTCGTAGCCAAAGAAGCCTTCATGGGCAGACTTAATGAGCCGGAAGACGAAGTGTGGGACGTGAGAAGTCGCACGAATAGCCCAGGGCTTCGCCTTTTCGGACGCTTTGCAGCACCCAATATATTTCTAGCCTTCACATGGGCTCCTAGGTCCACTCCTTGGAATGGCCGCGATCCTATGGGTGACAGGCATCATCCAAGCTGGGAAAAATCAAAGGCCGACACCAAGCAGCAATGGCAAGCGCTTTTTCCCAAGCACCAACCGCACCACGGTGAACAAATTCATGACTACATCACAACGCGCGCAGTTCCGGTCTGAGCTAATCGGTGATGCACCTATGTCAGAGGCTACCCTCGCATACCTTGAGCAGAGGGCGTTGAGCCGATTTTACGACTATGTTTTGGAACAGTTTGAAAAAGCGGAGGCTGGTTCCGATCTTACAAAGGCGGAACTAGCGCGAAGAATCCGACGCGGGCCCGATCAAGTTAACCGGCTGCTCGCCTCGCCCGGGAATTGGACGATTGGAACTGTTGCGCGGCTCCTCGCCGGGATTGCCACAGAAGAGCCACTTCTATCCTCACGTCCCGTGCTGGGGCGCGCCCCTCAAAATGTCAACGTGATCGACTTGTTGGACGAAAATAGCGACAGGCTCCAAGTTGGATATGATGACGTATCTGAGACCGGGAGCAGTGCGTTTGTTCTCGATTTGATGCCAGCCTGAGTTATGGCAAAGAAAAAAAATATAACTGTCAGAAACGCAATACTGTGCGAGTATGTCGCGCGCGGATCAAACAATAAGCATGTTCTTGTCAACGTCTATTCAGGCGACATTATCGTCTCCAAGCTCCCAGCTGAAATAAACCTCGGAGTGTATTTAGAATTAGAGCGAGCAGAAGGCGCATCAGTAGATGAAATAACATTCGAAATTAAACTAGGAAATGAAAGCATTTTAACCGCGACGGCGCAAAATTCATCAGAAAGTAAGCTTTCTGTCCTCGCTCTCCATACCATTCGGGTAGAGATTAAATCTGACACTATATTCAAAGTGATTGTCTCAGCCTCCGGCTATGCTGACACCACGGCAATTGCTAAACAAATAAACTTGGGAAAAATCCCTTCGATCACTACTTAGCCCACCGCTTTGCCGCAGCCTTCCTAGCAATCTCGGCGCGGCGCTCCGGCGTCATATTCTCGGCGCGCTTCCTGCCGCCCTTCGCGCCAAGCTCTTTCGCGGCGGCGTTCTTGCCGTCGTCAATCACTTCGTCGTCTTCCTCGCCGGTCGCAATGCGCATGACGCGGACGGCATTGCCGATTACGTCGGCGGGGCGCTTCTGGCCTTTAGGTCCGGTCGGCATGTTTATCCATAGACCGCTTTGAGTTCGTTTCGAATTATCTCTTGAAGTTCGAGTGCCACACGAAAAGGCAATCCGGCACGTTTCAACTTGTCCGCCATGCGTATGCAATACTTCAATTCTCGCTGCAAAGCTCGTCGATGGGCGGTGTTGCGCGGGTCGCTCAACCGTGATCCTGGCACGGGTTCGGACGCGTATTTTCGCTCCATAGCGTAGTGATATCTGATTTCAGATTCACGGAAGGTCATATGATCGACCATGCGCCTGCTCCCATGCTTTCCCGTAAGCATATAGGAGTTCGTGCCGGCGCGCGACAACCGCGTTCGCGGCGTCAAATTTCAAACTGAAACACTACCGAAAATCGACATTGACAGTAAGAGTCCATTAAGTCAGTATTTTTTCGAGGCCCGAAAAAAAGCCTCTCACGGTTGAGACGATTATCATCGCGCCCAACGTGGCGCAGGGAGGAAATCATGAAGAAGTTTGCCACCGCCATCCTGGCGGGCGTCGCCATGTCGCTCACATTGTCGACCGCCGCGCTCGCCGAAGGGAAGACCATTGCCGTGTCCTGGAAGACTTTCCAGGAAGAGCGGTGGAAGACCGATGAAGCCGCGATCAAGGCCGTTGTCGAGGCCGCCGGCAACAAATACATCTCGACCGACGCCCAGGGTTCGGCCGCCAAGCAACTGACCGATATCGAAGGCCTCGTTACGCAGAATGTAGACGTTATTCTCGTCGTCGCTTTCGATTCCGACGCCATCCTTCCGGCGTTCCAGACAGCGGCGGATGCCGGCGTGAAGATGATTTCCTATGACGTGCTGGTCGAGCATCCGGACGCTCTCTATGTGACGTTCGACAACGTCGGCGTCGGCCGCCTGATGGCCAAGACCATGCTGGAGAAGGGCAAGGCGGAAGGCGACTTCGCCTTCATCAAGGGCGACAAGGGCGACCCGAACGCCACCTTCCTGTTCGAAGGAATTATGGAAGTGCTGAAGCCGAATATCGATGCCGGCAAGATCAAGAATGTCTGCGAGACGTTTACCGATGGCTGGAAGCCGGATGGCGCGCAGAAAAACATGGAGCAGTGCCTGACCTCGGTGAACAACAAGGTCGATGCGGTGATCTCCGAGAATGACGGCATGGCCGGCGGCGTCGTCGCTGCGCTGGAAGCCCAGGGTCTTGCCGGTGCCGTGCCGGTGACCGGCCAGGATGGCGATCACGCCGCGCTCAACCGCGTCGCGCTCGGCACCCAACTCGTCTCCGTCTGGAAGGACTCCCGCGTCCTCGGCAAGGCAGCCGCCGAATTCGCTAATCAGATCGCCGACGGCAAGAACGCTGCCGAACTTGCGGGTGTCGAAAAGTTTTCCGGGGGCGCGAAGGGCGTTGAAGTCAACGCCGTCCTGATCCCGCCGAACCCGATCACCAAGGACAACCTCGCCGATGTCATCGACGGTGGCTGGGTTGCCAAAGACAAGGTCTGCGCCGGCGTCGCGGCGGGCGCTGTCCCGGCCTGCGGCTGATCGGCTTGTCAAGCCCATCGGTTTGAACGATCATAGCCGCGCGGCTCCGGAAAGGGGCGGCGCGGTCCTTCTGCGGGGAGAGTGCACGGGCCATCGGGGCCGATGCGGGGAGGGAGTCGGCATGTCGGTTACGGTGCAGCAGTCTCAAGGCCCGGCTCTGAGCGAGGAGTCGGCGGTCAGGCGGTTCTTCCGGGCGACTGAACTCGACACTCGCATGCTCGGCATGGTCGCGGCTTTGCTCGTCATCTGGGCCGGCTTCGATATCTACAGCGGCATCCTCCGGCCTGCCGACGGCCTCTTCGGGGGTTCGTTCCTGACGCCGCGCAATCTGTGGATCCTGCTCGTCCAGACGTCGTCTATTGCGGTGATGACCACCGGCATGGTGCTGATCATCGTCATGCGCCAGATCGATCTCTCGGTCGGATCGATCCTTGGCTTCGTTTCGGTCGTCGTCGGCACCGCCCAGGTTTTCTGGATGCCGGCGCTGGGGTTTCCGGTCGGCCACCCTATCATCTGGATCGTCACCCTTATCCTGGGCATCGGCGTCGGCGCCGGCATCGGGGCGTTCCACGGCGCACTGATCGCCTATGCGAAAATCCCCTCTTTCATCGTCACGCTGGGCGGGCTGATCGTCTGGCGCGGCGCTGCCTGGGCCGTGATCCGCGGCGAGACGGTTGCGCCGATGGACAAGAACTTCAAGCTGATTGGCGGCGGCATTTCCGGAATCACGCCCGGCTCCATCGGAGCAACGGCCAGTTGGATCCTGGCTGTAGTCATCTGCGTCGCCATCGTCGCCGCGATCTTCAACGGCCGCACCCAGCGCCGCCGGTTCAAGTTTCCGTTGCGCCCGATATGGGCCGAAGGGTTTTTGGGCGCTGTCGGCTGTTTTCTGGTGCTCGGCATTACCTGGGTAATCAACTCCTACTATTGGCCGAAAGGCGTCGTCGACCGCTATGTGGCGCAGGCCGGAATCACCGTTCCGCCGGAGGGCCTCTTCATTCCGTTCGGCTATTCCGTGCCGGTTCTCATCGCGCTTGCCATCGGCCTTGTCATGACCTTCATGGCGAAGCGCACGCGCTTCGGCCGCTATATCTATGCCACCGGCGGCAATCCCGAGGCAGCCGAACTCGCCGGCATCAACACCAAGCTGCTGACGCTCAAGATCTTCGCGCTGATGGGCGCGCTCGCCGCAGTGTCGGCCTGTATCTCCTCGGCCCGCCTCGACTCGGCGACCAATTCGCTCGGCCAGTTCGACGAGCTCTACGTCATCGCCGCAGCCGTTATCGGCGGAACGTCGCTGGCCGGCGGACTGGGTACCATTTACGGCGCCATTCTCGGCGCGTTGGTGATGCAGTCGATCCAGTCGGGCATGACGCTGCTCAATTTCGAATCGGCCTACAAGGACATGGTCGTCGGCTCGGTGCTGGTGTTTGCCGTGTGGGTCGATCAGTTCTACCGCAGGCGCGTGAGCTAGTCTTGGAGGCTGCAATGGCATTGGAAACCGGGGCGCCGCTCGTCGAGATGAAAGACATCTCCATTGCTTTCGGCGGCATCAAGGCCGTCGATCGCGCAAGCATCGATCTCTACCCGGGCGAAGTCGTCGGCCTTCTGGGCCACAACGGCGCCGGCAAGTCCACGCTGATCAAGATACTATCCGGCGCCTACAGGCGCGACGCCGGGGAAATTCACTTAGGTGGCGAAATGGCCGAGATCGGCAATCCGCGCGATGCCAAGAGATATGGCATCGAGACGATCTACCAAACGCTTGCGCTCGCCGACAATGTCGACGCCGCCGCCAATCTCTATCTCGGCCGGGAACTGCGAACGCGGTTCGGCACGCTGGATGACGCAGCTATGGAGTCCGAATGCCGTGAGGTCATGGGCCGCCTCAATCCAAACTTCCGCCGCTTCAAGGAGCCGGTCAGCAAATTGTCGGGCGGCCAGCGCCAGTCGGTAGCGATCGCGCGGGCGATCCACTTCAACGCTCGCATCCTGATCATGGACGAGCCGACGGCGGCGCTGGGGCCGCAGGAGACGGCGCAGGTCGGCGAACTGATCAAGCAGCTCAAGGCCGACGGCATCGGCATCTTCCTGATCAGCCACGACATCCACGACGTCTTCGACCTTGCCGACAGGCTCTGCGTCATGAAAAACGGCCGGGTCGTCGGCACGGCGCGCACAAGCGACGTGACCAAGGACGAGGTTCTGGGCATGATCATTCTGGGTAAATGCCCGCCCTGCGCCATTCCCGGTCCCGGCGCAATGGCCATGGCCGCCTAGTAACGCGGATTTTTCAGCTCTTCGTTTAACATGGGAGGCCTGTTTCGCTCACCCCGCCAGCGACGATTTCCCGCATCCACGCCATCGTATCGGCATACGCAATTGCTAAGAGGGTATCATCCCTCTCGAGCGGAACGGCCAGTTGAAAAAATATTTTCCCACGATCGCGTTTGTCATGGTTGCGCTGGCCAGCCTGGCAATGGCGGGTTTCGCCTACCTTGCCGGCGAGCAGGCTGCCCGATTCAAGTTCGAGGCGGTGGCCGACGATGTAGTCTATCGGGTCGAGAGCCGGATCGACCTCCATGTGTCCGTGCTGCGGGCCGCGAGCGGCATGTTCGCGGCGAGCCAGGTGTCGCGTGACGAGTTCAGGGCTTTTTTCGGCGCACTTGGAGCGGAGGAGCATCTTGAGGGTCTTAAAGGCCTCGGCTTTCTTGCACTGGCTCGCAACGGCAGCGACATCGCCTCGATTGAAAATAAGATCCGCGACTATCATGGTGTCTCCCGGCGGATATTTCCGCGTTCCGATCTGGAAACGAAAGCGCCGGTCCTGCTGTTCGAACCACTGAACAGCGAAACGACCTCCGGTCTCGGGTTCGACATGTATGCAGACCATCTCCGCCGGGAGGCGATCCAGGCGGCAATCGACACCGGGCAGCCGCGCGCGAGCGAAAACCTGCTGCTCGGCAAAAACATGGGCGGCGACATCGAGCAGGGCTTTTTTATTTTTTACAGCGTGGACCTGCCGGCGCCGACCGGATACGTGACCGCAGGAGCGCCGACAGGTGGTCTGCTTTACGCCGCCATCCGCACAGCCGATCTGTTCGGGTCGGTGTTCGCGCAGTTTCCTCCCTTGCCGGCTCGAGCGACGATTTTCGGATCGGACGCAGGTCCGGACAAGGTGCTGTTCGAATCGCCGCTTGCGGCGTCCGGACAATTCGGCGACGAGTTTCTCGTCACGCGCAAGTTGATCGTCGCCGGCCAGACATGGACATTGCAATTGCGCCCCACCGCCGATTTCTCGCGGCCGTCATCGCGCTTCATTCCTATTATGCTCGGACTATTCGGACTGCTGCTGGCCGGCGCCATGGCGATTGCCGCCCGCAACCAGATAAGGGCTTTGGAAACAGCCTCTCTGCTTCACGAAGCGACGGAAAAAAGCCTGGTCGACAAGGATCTGATGCTTCAGGAAATGAAGCACCGGATAAAGAACTCGATAACCCGAGTGCTGGCGATCGCGCGACAAACCGCGTCAGGCTCGAAGGACATCGCAGAGTTTTCGTCGTCCTTCGGCGCGCGTCTGCAGGCGATGGCGGCATCGCAAGACATGCTTACCCGTTCGCGTTGGCAGAAGGCCGACCTGGCGGAACTGTTGCGGATCGAACTCGGGCAGGTTTTTGGCACAAAACTGCCCGACGACATGCTGGTCGGACAGACCGTGCTGCTTTCGGAAGCCCAGACACAGGCGCTGGGTCTGACGTTTCACGAACTTGCCACCAATGCCATGAAATACGGAGAGGCAGGCGAATCATTCGATGCTCTGCGAGTAAGCTGGAGCGTATCGCAGCAGGACGGCGCAAGACTGCTCGAACTCAGATGGCGCGAAACGGCGAACAAACAAATCCAGCCTCCCGCCAAAACCGGCTTCGGCACCAAACTGATCGACATGAATATCATACATGAACTTGGCGGGGTCATTCGACGGGATTACGGCGAAACCGCGCTTGTCATCGACATCGACATACCCCTTGCCGGTGCGGCCCACCTGGCTAAGACGGGTATCGACCGTGACTCCAATGCCCAAACTGGGCACGAAGAAGTCGGGACCGACCGGTCCCGACTTTCCGAGATTTTATAGATCAGTAGCCGGCCGGGCAGTCGGCGATGTAGATGCGACCACGACGATCGCGGTAACGGCACTCGCCCCTACGTGTCGCAGCACCCAGCAACACACCCGAAGCCGCGCCAACGACGCCGCCTACGACCGCGCCGCCTGCATCGCCTGTAGCCAAGGCGCCAACGCCGGCGCCGACCACACCGCCCAGGGCGGCGTCATTTTCGGCAGTTGTACAGCCTGCAACTGCAAGCATCGCCACGAGTGCGAACGCCATTTTCCTCATCAAGATCTCTCCTTATTTTGCTACGTCCCATCCGCTACCTAGCATACGCCATGCACGTTTGCTAAGTGGCCGAAATCATTCTTGCATAAGATTGTCTTCGCTCTCGCCAACCGATGCAACCGCGAGCGCCGGCTTTTCGATCGATGCGTACAGCGTGCCGTCCGTGTTCACATCCCAAACCAGTTCGGCATCTTCTTCGTCGAGAGCCGGGTCCACAAAAACACAGCGAGCCAGTATCTTCTCGGCCTGACCTTCGACCATGGCAATAGCCACGGGAAGGTCGCCTTGGCATTCTTCCTGTGTTTCATAGACCGGGATCGGCGCCGGCAGTTCGCGGCATTCCCCAAGGTCGCCGGAGCAACCAATGATGAGCAATAGTGCGGCGATGTGTTCCATGACAATTCCTCTCGCCAAGCAACGCGCGATGAGAAAGTTGGTTCCGAAGGTCCATGGCTGCCGCGCATCTGCATGCCGGCGGCGCTTTCGACTCAGTCGACTTCAAACTGTCCGTGCGGGATGACAAGCTTGTACTCGAGCTGTCCGTTCACGAACTCAAGCGTTGCCGAACCGTTCAGCGAGGTTGGAACGATTCGTTCAAGAGTGACGCTTGAAAAGCTCTTGCCGCTCAATGCCTGATCGAGTTCGGACGTGCCGATGAGTTCCGACCACGCCAGCGACAAGAATACGCTGCCGTTGTCCTGCTCGATCAAATCGGTCGAAACCGTGACGAAACCACCCGGGCGCGACAGCGCGCCATAACTTACGGAATTGACCGCGAGTTCATGAAACGCCAGGCCAATATGCAAAGCGGCGTTCGGGCTCAGCCAAGGCATCTCGCCTTCAAAGCGAATGGCGGCATTGGGATCCTGGCTATATCGGGCCACCTGCCCGACAACCAGTTCGCGCAGATCGGCGCCCCGCCAGTTCGACAATGTCACCAAATCCTGCGACGACGCCATGGATTGCAGTCTGCCCCGAAACCTGACCATGAAATTGTCGATGGTGCCGGAATAGCGTCCCGTCTGCGTGGCGATGCTCTGGATAATCGACAGAAGATTTTTCGACCGATGACTGACCTCACGTAACAAGGCTCGCAACGTTTGCTCGCGCCTTTTCTGGTCCGTCGTCTCGATCGCGGTGGTGATGACCCCTCGCGCGTTGCCGGCCGAGTCCGTATCGGCGTCGATCCAGATATCAAACCACCTCGCGCCGTTTCCAAAGGGGATGCTGATTTCGATACGCGAAGAGTTCAACCTGTCGATCGCGCGCGTCTTCAGCTCGATAAGCTGCTCAGCGACTGCCTGTGGCAGGAAATCGCCGTCGGTGGCGTTCGTCGGATCGCCATCGCTCCAGGCTTCAGGAAAGTTTTGTGACCAGATAATTCTCAGATCAAGTCCCTGATAAATGACCGAGACGCCGATGTTGCCTATGGCCCGAATAAGACTCGGTCCGAGGTCGGCTCGCTTGACGTCCAAGCCCACGCCAATGCCGTCTTTCTTGTCAATTCTCCTCGATATCGTCATCACGGTCGGTCCCGACACCCGATGCAGGCTGCCTAAGAGGCTGTGGCGATCGGTGTCCTTCATCACTGGTCCGCCGGACAGCGCCTCCTGAGAAGCACAGCCCGGCGGAAACTGGAAACCGATTGAGGGGTGCGGTTTCCAGCATCTGGAGGCAACCTCCCGCGCGTCTGAACAGGCCGGCAAGAAGCGAAATCGCCAGAAAGGCAAGGAATACGAAAAAGAGTATTTGTGCGATGCCGGCCGACGTGCCTGCTATGCCACCAAAGCCGAGGGCGCCGGCAATGATTGCGACAACGAGAAACACAAGCGCCCAGTAAAGCATGACTGATCTCCTAGAGATTATGAAATCAAACGGGATTTCCTTATTTTTGTTCCCGCCACGCCCCAAAGAAAAAGGCTGCCGTATGTGACGGCAGCCTCGTTTTCCAGGTTGATCGTGGTGTCAGGCCGCGGCCTTGGCCTGCCGATCGAAGAACAAGGCTTGGCTGATCAACGCCTTCACCATGTCGGGGTTAAACGGCTTGGTCACCAGGAACGCGGGCTCCGGGCGCTCGCCCGTGAGAAGCCGCTCGGGGAACGCGGTTATAAAGATGACCGGCACAGGGGTGCTGGCCAGGATCTCGTTTACGGCGTCGATGCCCGAGCTTCCGTCGGCGAGTTGGATGTCGGCGAGCACCATTTTTGGCCGCGTCGAGCTAAAAAGCTCGATGGCTTCAGTATGCGTACGCGCGGTGCCGACGACCCTGTGACCCAGGCTCTCGACCATCTCCTCGATGTCCATGGCGATCAGCGGCTCGTCTTCGATGATCAGGATCTCGGTCGCCACCTGACGCGATATCTCGTTGCTGGCCTGGCCTAGCAGGCCGGCAAATTCTTCTTCCGTCACATCCAGGATTTCGGCGGCTTCATCGTTGCCAAAGCCCTCGACGGCGACGAGCAGAAACGCCTGGCGCGCCTGGGGAGCAATTGCAGCAAGATTGGCGGCTGCGCGACGTTCCCACGCGCTTGGGGCGGATTCACTTGGTATGCGCATCGAAACCGACGTGAACAGCTTGGCAAAGAGCTTGTAAAGTGCGATCCGATCATTGGACGCCACCGGAAAAATGCTGATGTCGGCGATTATTGCCTCCAGCATTGCCGCGACAAGCGCGTCCCCACTCTGCTGAGATCCAGAAACGGCGCGCGAGAAGCGCCGCAAAAATGGCAAATGGGGTGCAATCGTAGCGGACAAACTCATGATAGGCCGTCTCCCTCACGCGACGTTAAGATGCAAAACCAAAGTCTATAACGTATCTGGAGCGACATGGTTCCGAAAAATGCAAGCGAGTGGAACCTTTGCCGCCCGACGGCGTTGGTGGCCAAAACTGCGGGTGACTGGAGGCGGCAATTGAACCCGTTGGTTTAAATGGTCGCGACTCCGGAAAAAAGGGCAAAGACACGTGTCATGGATAAAATAAAAAGTGGGACAATAAGCCCTCGAAGGAATGGCTCGGCCGACCCGCTTGGCGCAAATTCGGAAATTGGCAGAAAACTCAAGCAATATTATGATGAACTGGTTTCCGACGAGGTGCCGGATCGCTTTGCTCAGCTGTTGAGCCAGCTGGAAATCGCCGACCCCGCGCGCAAGAAGGACAGAAGCTGAAATGTCGGCTTCTCCGGTTTTCAAGACGGATTTGCTCGGCGCCATACCGAGCCTGCGCGCCTTTGCTGTGTCGCTAAGTCAAAACTCCGACAAGGCGGATGATCTGGTTCAGGAAACGCTCGTCAAGGCATGGGACAAGCATGCGAGCTTTCAACCCGGCACCAATCTCAAAGCATGGCTTTTCACCATATTGAGAAACGAGTTCTACTCCCAAATGCGCAAGCGCGGGCGCGAAGTCCAGGACAGCGACGGCATCATGACCGCGCGGCTTGCCGTTCATCCCAGCCAGCATGGCATGCTCGACCTGAAGGATTTCCGAGGCGCGCTAGAGCAGCTTCCCGAGGACCAGCGCGAAGCGATTATCCTGATCGGGGCGTCGGGCTTTTCCTATGAGGAAGCGGCGGAAATTTGCAACTGCGCGGTCGGCACAATCAAAAGCCGGGTCAGCCGTGCGCGCAACCGGCTTCAGGAGATCCTGAAGATTTCCGGAGAGGCGGAATTCGGCCCGGACGCCATTTCTTCGCAGGTGATGGGCTCGAACGCCGCCTGACGCATGCGGTCGCGCCGTCGGGCGCGACCCAGCCTTGCTATCGATAGGTATAATCGATCTCGTCTCGCCAGTTGATGCCGGGAACGATGTTTCTCACCACCGCATAGACGGCGAGCAGCGCGGGGATGGCGATAAAGCCGCCGACCGCGCCCCACAGCCATATCCAGAACACCAGCGCGAGAAGGACGATAAACGGGTTCAGCGTCATTGTCCGGCCGATCACCATCGGGGTGAGGAACTGCGCCTCGACCATGTTGACGCCGAGATAGACGGCTACGGGAAGAAAGCTGGCGCCGAGCGTATCGAACTCCGCAAGACCCACCATGAAGAGAATGACGACCATGATCGCCGGGCCTATGAAAGGCACGAAATTGGTCAACGTCGCGATAGCCCCCCAGAGCAGGGCGGAAGGCACCCCGATCAGATAGAGGCCGATGGCGACCGCCGATCCTTCGAGGATGTTGATGATGGTAATCGATATCAGATACCGCGAGATCAGGGTTTCGATGTCGCGAAAGATGTGCGCGACGCGCCAGCGCATGCGCCGGTCCAGGCACAATTTCAACACCGCCGTGCGCGTCTGGTGACGCGTGGCCACGAAGAAATAGAGACAGGCGAAGAATATCAGAATCTGGCCGAGCACGGCTGGAGCCAGAAGCGCCACGCTTTCGACCCCCATGCCTTC
>JBGTLX010000339.1:0-7213 GCA_041743855.1 Rhizobiaceae bacterium
CATCGACGACGAGTTTTCGGCGACGGTCGAAAGCGCGCATCATCGCTTCGACCTCGTCCTGCGGCCCGTCGATCGCCGCGATGCCGGCATATTGGCTTGGCGCGTTGACGCAGGACCAGCAATTGACCGCCAGCTTGCGCACCTTGTCGTAGAGCTGGCCGCCCGTGGCCGAATTCGGCCAGATCGACCAGCCCATGCGCCAGCCGGTCATCGCCCAGGTCTTCGACCAGCCGTTCAGCACGATGAGCCGGTCGCGGATCTCGGGAAACTGCAGCAGCGAACAATGCTGTTCGCCGTCATAGGTCATGACGTCGTAAATCTCGTCGGACAGAATGGCGACATGGGGATGGGCCTCCAGCCCCTTAACGAGCTTCGCAATTTCATTCCGCGGGGTAACGCCGCCGGTCGGGTTGGCCGGCGAGTTGAGAATCAGCAGCCGCGTGCGCGGCGTGATCAGCGAAAGCGTTTCCTCGGCCGAAAAGGCAAAGCCGTTGGCCTCGCGCACCGGCACCGGAATCGGTTGTGCGCCGGTGAACTCTATCATCGAACGATAGATCGGAAAGCCCGGATCGGGATAGAGGATTTCCGCGCCCGGCTCGCCGAACATCAGGATCGCGGCGAACATGGTCGGCTTGCCGCCCGGCAGGATCATGACCGATTCGGGAGATACCTCGATGCCCGTTGTCGTCAGCGTCCGGCGCGCCACGGCCTCGCGCACGGCCAGCAGGCCGTTGGCCGGCGTGTAGCCGTGGTGGCCGTCGCGCAGCGCCTTGATCGCTGCCTCGACGATATGGGCGGGCGTCTTGAAGTCCGGCTGGCCGATGCCGAGATTGATGATGTCCTTGCCCTGTTGGGACAGCGCGGTGGCCCGCGCCAGCACGGCAAAGGCATTCTCCTCACCCAGGCGATCGAAGGCCGCAATTGTTTGGAGCATTTTTCTGAACCCATCTGGTGCTAGTAACGAGACGGCGTTTTGTGTGAGCGTCCGCGCCGAAAAGTCAATTGGATTGGAGTTTGCGTTGGCCGAAGATCTAAAAAACTGGCAGCCGCGTCCGCGCCCCGAACGCAAGGTTCTGGAAGGGCGCCATGTCCGCCTCGAACCGCTCAGCGCAGAAAAACACGGCCACGGATTGTACGAGGCGGCGCGCGCCGAAGACCGCGACAGCCGCTTCCGCTGGCTTTTCGATACTCCGCCGGAAAACCGCGCGGCGTTCCAGCCCTGGCTCGACAAAGTCGAGGCCAGCGAAGACCCACTGTTCTTCACCGTCATCGACAAGGCGTCCGGAAAAATAGCCGGACGGCAGACGCTGATGCGGATCGACCCGGCCTTCGGGGTCATCGAAATCGGGAACATCCTGTGGGGTTCGCTGGTCGCGCGAAGACCGGCCGCGACCGAGGCGCAATTTCTGTTCGCCAAGTACGTCTTCGACGAACTCGGCTACCGCCGCTACGAATGGAAGTGCAACAACCGCAATTCGCCGTCGAAGCGCGCGGCGGAAAGGTTCGGATTCACCTTCGAGGGGATTTTTCGCCAGAACATGGTCGTGAAAGGCGAAAACCGCGACACAGCGTGGTATTCAATCATCGACAGCGAATGGCCGGCACTGAAACAGGCCTATGAGGCATGGCTCGATCCGGCCAATTTCGACGTCGAGGGCCGGCAGAAGCGTCGGCTTGAAGAGTTTCGCGCCGAACACAGCGGCTAACTCCGAGGATTTTGCGATTGGCGCATGACCACGCCCCCCACAATCACGGCTCCCATGGCCACAGCCATGCGGTGGGCCACGTCCATGGCGCGACCGACAAGACCCGCGTTTTAATCGTCGCCTGCCTGACCGGCGGCTTCATGGTGGCCGAGGCCGTCGGTGGCGTTCTGACCGGCTCGCTGGCGCTGCTGGCCGACGCCGGGCACATGTTCGCCGATTCGGTCGCGCTGGGCCTCGCCTGGTATGCCTTCCATCTCGCCGAACGCCCGGCGACGCGGCGGCTCACCTATGGTTTTGGCCGGGTCAAGACGCTGGTTGCCTACACCAACGGGCTGACCATCTTCGCCATCGCGCTGTGGATCGTCTACGAGGCGTGGCAGCGCTTCGTCGATCCCGCGCCGATCCTCGGCGGCCCGATGCTGGTCATCGCGATCCTCGGATTGCTGGTTAACATCGCCGGTTTCCTGGTGTTGCGCGGCGGCGACCATGGCAGCCTCAACATGCGCGGCGCGATCCTGCATGTGCTCGGCGATCTGCTCGGATCGGCCGCCGCGATCGCAGCCGCGCTGATCATTTTGGCGACCGGCTGGACGCCGATCGATCCCATCCTGTCGGTGCTTGTCGCGCTGTTGATCCTGTCCACCGCCTGGTCGCTGATGCGCGCGGCGGCGCACGTCCTGCTCGAAGGCGTGCCCGACGCGATCGACCGCGACGGCATCGCCGGCGACATCCAGAAGAACGTGGCCGGAATCCGCGAGATCCATCACATGCATGTCTGGTCACTGGATGGTTCCAAGACCATGGCGACCCTGCATGCCTGCCTCACCGACGGCGTCGACGCGCATGAGGCGGTCAAGGCCGTCAAGGAGCGGCTCGCCAGCCATCACGGCATCGACCACGCCACGGTCGAGCCGGAATTCGGGCATTGCGCCGACGCGCATTCCCACGACCACCACCATTAGGATTCGGGCTCAGATGGATCGCAACACTCGCAACGCGCTGATCGCGGCCGCATGGTTCATGCTGGTCTTCGGCATCGGTGCCTTCTATCTGCCGACCATCATGCTCGCGGTCGGCAATGTGTCGACGATCGCAGCGGGCGCACTCGCGATCCTGTTCGTCGCGGCGTTTTTTTTGGTGTTTTGGTTGAGAGGCCGCAGCCAAAGCAAACGCGACGGCCAGTAGTCTTAAGCGGCCAGGCTTGCGCTCAACAACAGCAATCCCAGAATAAAAACGAATGCCGCGCCGGCGACTTCGATCGTGGCGTGAACCCGGTTGCCGGCGCGGCCGTCGCCTGCAATGGCGACGGCCCAGTTCTTGGCGGTGACGGCCAGCGTCGCCAGCACCGACACGGTGATCGCGGTGCCGAGCGCCATGGCGAACACCGACAGGATACCGCCGGCATACAATCCGTTGAGGAAGGCGAAGCTCAACACGATCAGCGCGCCGGAGCAGGGGCGCAGGCCGACGGCGGCAACCGCCGACCACGCCGTCTTCCAGCTGAAATTATCGCCCGAGATCAGGCTCGGGTCGGGCGCGTGCGAATGGCCGCAGGTCGAGCACACCTCGCCGTCGGAATGATCGCGAGCGTGGGACGCATGGCTGTGATGGTCGTGATCGTGGCCGACATGAGAATGCGCACTGTGAGCATGACTATGCGAATGGGCATGACCATGTGAAGGCGCGGCGTGGCTGTGCGCATGCGCGGCCGAAAGGCTGCGCGCCGGGCTCGTCCCAAACATCCCGAGGATCAACGGAATCGCCTTCTTGCGCAGCAGCCACGCGCCGAATGCGGTGATCAGCGCATAGCTCGCAACTTCCAGGAACCAGGTCGCGTCGGTCATCGAGACGGACGTGCCGCGCAGCACCAGGAAGGCCAGCGTCATGACCACGATGGCGGTCAGCGCCTGCAGGAAGGCCGAAACGAAGGAGAGCATGATGCCGCGCCGCAGCGCGACCTCGTTGGCCAGCATGTAGGACGAAATCACCGCCTTGCCGTGGCCGGGGCCGGCCGCGTGGAAAATGCCGTAGGCAAAGGACAAGCCCACCATCAGCCAAATGCCGCCGCCGCCGTCCCGCATGGATTTCAGCGCGCCGGTCAGGGAGCGGTAGAATTCCTGCTGCTGCACGTTGATCCAGTTCATCCAGCCGGCAAACAGCCCGGTCGAGGGCGCCATCGCCTCGTTGGAGCCGATGCCGAGCGAGCTCTGCGCATGGGCGTGGCCGAGAAAATGCGTGAGCACATAGGCCGTCGCAAGAAGTGCGAAAGTTACACGGACGGTTGTCTTTTTCACGGGATGTTCCTCGGGCGCAGCGTTTTCAAGTTCATGTCAGGCCGAGGCGAACCGACCGCCATCAGGTGAACTCACCCGGCCGCGCAGTTCAGTTCGAGTTTCGTGGCAAAAATCTTGCTCAAATCGGTTCCGCTCGGATCGGTGAAGAACTCTTCGGTCAAGCTGGCCTGGTTCTGCGCGATCGCCTCGTCGGGATCGGGGCGCACGACGCTGCGGGTGCACGAGGACGGGAGCCCCTCGACGGCCATGTTCTCGTCCTCGACGAATTCGATCGCCGTGTAGAATGTCGGGTCATAGACGCCGAAATCGAGTTTTCCCGCGAGTTTAAGCGGTGCTGCCGGCTCCGATTCGAACAACACGATCAGCTGATCATTCTCGTAGTTGGCCATCAGTGCTGCCGGCGGCTTCATCGCCACGTCCTTGCCGTCGGCCGACACCAACTGGAAATAATCGTATTCGCCGATCGACGTGAAAATCGTGCTCGAAATGTCCTGCAATTCGGCATCATCGAGTTTCAGATCGGCGTTCTTGTCGAACTCGACCAGAACGGTGGAGGAAAAGAGATCGTCGAAACGCCAGAGGTGGCGCAGCGCCTTGACCGACTGGTCCGGGTTGAGCCTGACCTCAAGGCGGGCTTCGGCAAAGACATGCGGATGAACGCTGGCCGGAGCCGTCGAGGCGAAAATCGCCCCGGCGGCCGCGAAGAGAACTGCCTTGCGCCTGGAGTTCATAGAATTCAAATCCGATCGATTCCGTCCGCGCCGACACTTACTACAAAACCGGCGAAATTGGGACGCGCCCGTTGGCGAAGGCGCGACGTTTTGGCCGGATCGTCATTCGGCGGCGTCAGCCGCCGCGCTGCCGGGCAGGCGCGCCTTGTTCCAGTTGCCCGGAGCGAGAACCTTGCTCGCCGACAGTATCTCTATTCCCAGAATTTTGCCGGAAGTGTCGACGTCATAGATGAACGGGCCTTCTTCCCTCGTTTCCGCAACCTTGCCACGGCCGAGATAGATGTATGCCGCGTCCGCTTCCGGATCGTAGGTCATGTCGATCATCGGTCGCTCCTTGCGTCTCTGTCGAACAGAGCCGTTATAACACGGATGACATTCTCCGTCTCCACGCAGGCTACGCGCAGGGTACGACCGTCAAACTCTTCGATTTTGGCGAAGCGCCGTTCGACTGTCTTGTCGCGAGGTTCCGGTTCGACCCAAAGTGGATCGCGAACGGTTCTTTCGACCCACTCCATCTTCAGACGACGTTCCTGCAGCTTGGTTTCCGCATGACGGGTGAGAAGCAGCTTCTTCACGGGCACTGTCCAATACTATTCACGCTGCCTGAACCACTGCACCAGGAAATCGACGAACACCCGCACCTTGGCCGGCAGATAACGGCGATGCGGATAGACCGCGAAAATCCCGCCGCCGCTTGGCATGCGGTCGTCCAGGACTGTCACCAGCCTGCCGCTCTCGATCTCTGGCGCGGCGATGAAATCCGGCAGGATGGCAAAGCCCAGCCCGGCAATCGCCGCCGCCCGCGCCGCCATCGGGCTGTTGACCTCGATCGGGCCGGAAACGCCGACGCTGACGGTCTCGCCGCTGTCGCCGATGAACGGCCAGTTGGAATGCCAGCGGCCATTGGTGTCGATGATGCAGGGCAGGTGGGCGAGTTCCTGAGGGCGGCTCGGTGTCCCCCGTTTCGCGATCAAAGCGGGCGAGGCGCAGACGCGCACCGAAAACGGTGCCAGACGCCGCGCGATCAGCGAGGAGTTTTCCAGCCGCGAAATGCGGATCGCCAGATCGAAACCTTCCTCGACCAGATCGACGAAGCGGTCGTCGAGCTGGATGTCGAGCACGATGTCGGGATACTGGACCGCGAAGTCGATCAGCGACTGGCCGATCGGCGCGTCGCCAAAAGAGCGCGGCGCGGAGAGTTTTATGCGCCCGCGCACGTCGCCCGACGATTCGCGAACAGCGTCGGCCAGGCTGTCGACCTCACGCACGATTTCGGTGGCACGCTTGAAATAGGTATGGCCTGCCTCGGTCAGCGAAAACTGGCGCGTCGTGCGGTTGAGCAGCAGCGCACCGAGTTCGTCTTCCAGTTCGCGCACATATTTGGACAGCAGCGCCTTGGAGCGGCCGATCTTGCGCGCGGCTGCCGAAAAGCCCTCGGCCTCGACCACGTCGATGAAGGCGCGCATGCGGGTCAGCGTGTCCATGCGGTCAGGCCTTTTGCGTTGCTTTGGAGATCATCCGCCCAAGTTCTATCAACGCCAGATCGCTCCCCGCGGGTCCAAGCAGCGACATGCCGAAAGGCGCGCCGTCGACCGTGCCCAGCGGCAGCGTGATCTGCGGAAAACCGGACAGCCCGGACCAGCACAAAAGCCGCAGCGCCCGTTCGCGATACGCCTGGAATTCTTCGGGAGAGCTGTCGATTCTGGGCGCCGCCCCGGGGACGGTTGGAAGAACTAGAAAACCGTCATCGCCAAGGAGATCGCTCAAGGCAGAGCGAAAGTCGGTCCGCTTGGCGTCGTCGGCCGCTGCTTCCGCAGCCGAGATCGTCGCGCCGAACGTGAACCGCTCCTCGACTCCCTTGCTCATGCTTCCCGGATGCGCCGAGATCCAGCCGCCATGCGCGGCCCATGCCTCGCGCGCCTGGATTCGCCGGAACGCCCAGTAAAGATCGTCGGTCGAATGGACGAGGGGGCTGACGGTGGTCGGTTCGCCGATCGCATCGGCAACGATTCCCGCCATGCGGCGGTATTCGGCGACCTCGTCGGTGCCGAGCACGAGTTCGTCGAGGGCCGTGAGGCGGAGCGAACGGGTCTTACCCTCCCCCTTGCGGGGAGGGTGGCCCGAAGGGCCGGGTGGGGGTGATGAAGGATGGAGCGCGTCGTCTCCACCCCCCTCCGTCTGCTTCGCAGACACCTCCCCCGCAAGGGGGGAGGAGGGCGTCGCCCCCAGCATGACCCCCGCCACCCTCGCATAAATCTCCATGTCCCTCGCGAGCCAGCCAAACGTGTCGAGGGAAGAGGCCAGCGGCATCACTCCCTCGAGCGAGATCCGTCCATGCGTGGTGCGCAGGCCGACCAGCCCGCAGAACGAGGCCGGCGCGCGGATCGAGCCGCCCGAATCCGACCCTGTGGCGATGTCGACAAGGCCCCCGGCGACGGCGGCAGCCGATCCCGACGATGAGCCGCCGGTGACGCGGCCCGGC
>JBGTLX010000340.1:0-7749 GCA_041743855.1 Rhizobiaceae bacterium
GCGAGCACGAGGCGGCCTTCCGCATCCGTGTTGAGCACCTCGATGGTCTGCCCCGACATCGAGGTGACGATATCGCCCGGACGCTGCGAATTACCGTCCACCATGTTTTCCACGCAACCGATGATGCCGACGACGTTGACCTTGGCCTTGCGCGCGGCCAGCGCGTGCATAAGGCCGGTGACGGCGGCAGCCCCGCCCATGTCGCCCTTCATGTCCTCCATGCCCGCGGCCGGCTTGATCGAAACGCCGCCCGAATCGAACGTCACCCCTTTGCCTATGAAGGCGATCGGCTTGTCCTTAGGTTTGCCGCCATTCCACTGCAGCACGGCCATGCGCGGCGGCTTGACCGACCCCTGCGCCACCCCGAGCAACGCGCCCATGCCGAGCTTCTTCATCTCCTTTTCGGTCAGTATCTCGACCGTGACGCCAAGCGCCTCCAGTTCCTTGACCTTGGCCACGAACTCGACGGGTCCAAGCATGTTGGCGGGTTCGTTGACCAGGTCGCGCGCCAGCATGACGCCATCGACGACGGCCTGGGTGTCGGCGAAAGCCTTCCTGGAGGCTGCAGGGTCGGCGCAATGGATGGTGAATTTCGAGGATTTCGGCGCGGCCGCCTTCGCCTCGTCGTCATCCTTGCGGGTCTTGTACTTGTCGAAATTATAGGCCCGCAGCAGGATGCCGGCGGCAACGCCTGCCGCTTCGGCCGCACCCGTCGCGAAATCCGGCAGGTCGAGCACCACGGCGATCTCGGCGGATTTGCGGGCATGCGCCGCCGTGGCGCCGCCGAGCTTCAGCCAGGCGAATTCGTCAAGCGCCGAAGTCTTGCCGGCTCCAATCGCCACCAGCCGGTCGACGCCCGCGCCCTCCGGCGCGATAAGTTCGATCGAGGTTGCGAATTTGCCGGAAAACTCGGTGATGGAAAAGGCGCGCGCCAGCGTGTTTGACGGATCGCAGGCTTTCGCCGCGTCGCTCAAGGCCCCATCTCCGCCGGAGAACACGACAACGCAACCCTTTTTGGGCGCAGCGATTTTGGCAAAGCCGATGGAAGGTAGCGACGTCATCGAATGTCCTGCTGTTGGGGGAAATGCCTCGTCGGGCAGACCTTTGGCGGTTTTGCCGCTTTTTGCAAGCCGCCACTGTTTGGGGGCCAGTCATGAAGCCGCCATATTGGACAGGTTTGCCCCCTCCGGATCGGTGGTCGGCTCGGGACGGTCCGTTAACACTTTCGTTATGAGTTCTTTAGCCGTTCGCCACGACACTCACGCTCGAGCGAAACGGAGGCGCCGGCGCAATGATCCGGCCAGTTGTGCTGCAGACAGGCGGCGGATAGTTTGGCGGCGAGATCCGCCTCGACGGACGGACCGACCTCATCAAGGACAGAACCGCGCTTCATGACGGTCATCGAAGGATACATTTTCCGTCGCACCCTGACGATGTTCGGCGCGGCTCTGTTCTGGACGCTCGCCATCGTCTGGACAACGCAGGTTCTGACGCGAATCAATCTGGTCACCGACAACGGCCAGTCGGCGCTGGCTTTCTTCGAGATCGCCGCGCTCATCCTCCCGTCGGTCATTCCGATCGTCGTTCCGTTCGCATTGCTCATCGCGGTGGCGCAGGTGCTGACCACCATGAATGCCGATTCAGAACTGGTCGTCATCAGCGCGGCCGGAAGCGCGCGATCCGCAACCGTCCGGCCGATCATGTTTCTCGCCATTCTTGCCAGCCTGTTCTCGTTCGCGGTCGACAACGCCGTCGACCCCTTCGCCAGACAACGGGGCCGCGAACTGGTCGCCGTGGCGCGCGCCGACCTGTTGTCGCTGGTCATCCAGGAAGGAACATTCCGCAAGATCGAGGATGGCCTTTTCATCCAGATCGGAGAGAAGCTCCCGGACGGCAGGCTCGGCAGCGTTTTCGTCGCCGATTCGAGGACGGAAGGCATCGATCTGGTTTACTACGCGAAATCGGGAGCGGTCGTGCAGCGTGACGGCAAGAATCTGCTCGTCATGAACGAGGGCGAGATTCACCGGAAACTCGTCGCCGGCGACGTCTCCGTGATCCGCTTCACGTCCTATGCGTTCGACCTCTCGGTATTTTCCGGGGATGTCGGCAATCCGCGGCTGTTTCCCAAGGACAGGACCCTGCCCTATCTGTTCAATCCGGACGCCGACGACATCGTGCTGAAGCGGAATCCCCAGTTGTTTCGAGCGGAATTGCACAGACGATTCACCGAATGGCTCTATCCTCTTGTTTTTGCGTTGATAGGGCTGGCCGTTACGGGTGACGCGCGCTCGCATCGAGAAGCGCGCGTCAACCCACTCGTCACCGCGGTCCTCATTGCCCTGTTCGTGCGCTGGCTCGGTTTTTTCACCACCAACCAGGTGCAGACCACGCCATGGTTCTGGCCTCTCGTCTATGCCGTGCCGCTGGTTTCGAGCCTTGTCGCGACATGGTTCATCGCCACCAACCGGTCGATGGAGCTTCCGGTTTCCGCCGCCGAGAGGCTCATGTCGTCGTTCCGCCGGCTGGGCGACCGGATGATGTTCCTTCATTTGTGGCGCTCCCGCCGCGCCGCGAAGGAGCCCATATGATGGGGTGGACGCTTGGACGCTATTTCTTCGTGCGTTACGTCACCATCACCGCGTGGTTCTTCGTCGGAGTCTTCGCGCTGATTTTCCTCATCGATTTCACCGAATTCACCAGCCGGGCCGCCTCCCTTCCCGGCTTTACCGTCCAGTTGGGGCTGCTGATTTCGGCCTTTCGCGTGCCGATGATCATGCAACAGACCGTGCCTTTCGTGGCGCTGTTTTCGGCCATGGCGACGCTGGTTTCGCTCAACCGGAAATATGAGTTGGTGATCGCGCGTTCGGCTGGAATTTCGGCCTGGCAGTTTTTGCTTCCATGCTGCCTCGGCGCCTTGCTTTTCGGCATCCTGACAGTCGGCCTGCTGAATCCGCTGGCGGCTTACGCCTACACCCGTTCGGAACTGGCGGAGACCGAACTTCGCGCCGGACAGTCGAACGCGGTGTCGGCGTTCGGGGCGCCTTGGCTGCGGCAGAAGACGATCGAGGGCGAGGTGATCATCGGAGCGCGAGCCATCCTGAACCAGGGACTTGAACTGGCCGACGCGGTGTTCTTCACCTTGAGCGACGGCGGAGCAATCACCGAGCGCCGGGACGCGGCGCGGGCCTACCTTCGCGACGGCTACTGGCAACTCGACGATGTCAAGGTGATTCGCGAGGGTTCGAGACTCGAGCGGCTGGCCACGGACCGGGTCGCAACCGATCTCAAGCCGGAATTCGTGCAGGAGAGGCTGGCGCGGCCCGAGACGATCCCGTTTTTCGATCTGCCAAAAACGATCGAAGTGGCGCGTTCATTCGGCCTTCGCGCCAGCAGTTTCGCCATGCAATTGCATTCGCTGATGGCGCTTCCGGCGCTTCTTGTCGCCATGACGCTCATCGCCGCGACTGTCTCGATGCGATTTGCGAGGATGGGGCAGTCGGCTATAATGATTCTGGGTGGCGTAGTTGCGGGGTTTCTGCTTTATGTCATATCTGTCCTCGTAAAAGCGTTCGGGGACGCGGGATTCGTGCCGCCTTATGCCGCGGCCTGGTTCCCGGTCGTGGTGGCGATGTTCTTCGGGGTGACATTCCTGCTGTACAAGGAGGATGGTTAGTGGGGGTCGGGGTGACAACTAGCCCCAGGGCACTTAGGGTTGCGCGGCTTTGCGGCGCGACGGCAATGTCGTGCCTGTTCGCCTTTGCCGTTCTGCCCGGCAAACCCCTGGCGCAAGGGCTCGATGCGCTCGGCTCGACGATTCCGTCCGACACCCAGATGCTGCTCGAAGCCGATACGCTGATCTATGACAACAATGACGAGACGGTAACCGCCACGGGCGGGGTTCAGATCGACTATGGCGGCAACAGGCTGGTCGCCGAGCGCGTCATCTATGACCGCGCTTCGGGACGGCTGATCGCCAGCGGCAAGGTCCAGATCATCGAGGCCGAGGGCACGAAGATCTATTCCGACCAGGTCGACATCACCGATGATTTCGGCGACGGCTTCGTCAACGCCTTGCGCGTCGAGACAGTGGACAAAACCTATTTCGCGGCCGAAAGCGCCGAACGGCGCGGCGGCATGCTCACCACGTTCAACAATGGCGTCTATACCGCCTGCGAACCTTGCGAGGACCAACCGGACAAGGCCCCGATCTGGCGGATCAAAGCCAAACGCATCATCTGGAACAGCAAGGCCAAGACCGTGCGCTTCGAAAACTCGCAGTTCGAGTTTTTCGGCGTGCCGCTGGGCTTGCTTCCGGCATTCGAAATCGCCGACCCGACAGTCAAGCGCAAAAGCGGCTTTCTGTTTCCGGGCTTTACCGCCGACGACGAACTCGGCTTCGGCGTCTCGGTGCCCTACTATCTGGCGCTGTCGCCGACCTACGACCTGACGCTGACCGGAAGCGGCTTTACGAATCAGGGCTTTCTCGCCGAAGCCGAGTGGCGCCAGCGCTTCAACAATGGCGAATACAGCATCACCATCGCTGGCATTGACCAGTTGAACCCCGACAAATTCGATTCCGGCACCGTCGACCGTGACGAAGAACTGCGCGGCATGATGGGAACAAGCGGACGCTTCGCCATCAATTCGCGCTGGGATTTCGGCTGGGACGTGCTGGTCCAGTCCGACAAGAATTTCGCCAATACCTATGACATTGCCGGCTATTCCGATCGCGTTTTCCGTTCAGAGGTTTATCTGACCGGCCTCGACGACCGCAATTTCTTCGATCTGCGCGGCATGCATTTCGATGTCCAGGAAGAGGCGCTCGACAGCAACCCCAATTCACGCGACGACAAACAGCCTTGGGTTCTGCCGAGCTTCGATTATTCCTATACGCCGGACGAGCCGGTTTTCGGCGGCGAACTCAACTTCGACGTCAACGCGCGGGTGATCAACCGGGACGAACTGGACGAATCGCCGGTGGTGGCGCTGCCTGTCGAGCGCATCCGCGGCGTCGAGGGCACGTCGAGCCGCCTGACCGCGGAAGCGGAATGGAAGCGCTCCTACATCACCGACGGCGGGCTCGTCATGACCCCGTTGCTCGCCTTTCAGGGCGACACGATCCATGTGAACCAGTCGCCCGACTCGGTGGCTGCGATCAATTCGATGGCCAGCAATCCGCAAATCGACGCGGGGGCCGACATCCGCTCGGCATACAACCGCCTCATGGCGACCGCGGGCCTCGAACTGCGCTTTCCGGTGCTGTTCTCGTCGACCAGTTCGACCCACATCCTGGAGCCTGTGGCGCAGGTGTTCGCGAGGCCCGACGAAGGTTATGTCGATACGCTCGACATCCCCAATGAGGACGCGCAGAGCTTCGTCTTCGACGCCGCGACTTTGTTCGAGCGCGACAAGTTTTCCGGTTACGACCGCGTCGAGGGCGGCTCGCGGGCCAATTTCGGCTTCCGCTATTCCGGAGCCTACGGCAATGGCTGGACCACGAATGCGCTGGTCGGCCAGTCCTATCATCTGGCCGGCGAAAACTCGTTCGATTCCCCCGATCTCGTTAACGCCGGCGCTTATTCGGGGCTGGAGACAGAGACCTCGGACTTTGTCGGGCTTTTCGGATTTTCCACCGGCAGCGGATTGTCGGCCTCGGTCAGCGCCAGGCTGGACGAGCAGACGTTCGAATTGCGGCGCGGCGAACTGAAGGCCGCCTATGTGACGACGCCGCTCACGCTCACAGCCAAATACGCCTACATCCAAGCGCAGCCGCTCTACGGCTTCGACGAGGACCGGCGGGAATTGTCCCTGGGCGCCTCGACCCGGTTCAACGAAAACTGGCGCGTCTTCGGGGCGGCCACATATGATTTCGAGAGATCCGTTCTGATCAAGGATTCCGTGGGCTTCGCCTATGATGACGAGTGCTTCACCTACCTGATGACATTTTCCGAGACCCGCGAGAGGGACTCCGGGGAACTGTCGCAAAGCATCGGCTTCAACCTGTCGTTCCGCACGCTCGGCGACATCGGTGCGGCGTCTGCCCCCACCGACCTCTGATCGTCGTCGGCGACCGGTCTCGTTCGGTCCCCGACATCGTTTTGCCGCATAGAGACGGCATGGACAACGCTCTGCATTTCTTAAAAATTGCCGAGAACAGGACAGCAACCGAATGTTTTCGATCAAAAAATGCCTCGTCGCATCCAGCATCGCTCTCATGGTTTCAGCAGCGTCGCTGACCGCCCCGCTTTTGGCGACTCCCGCCGAGGCGAGCGAGATCAAATACGTCGTCAACGATATTCCGGTCACCAGCTATGACATCCAGCGCCGCGCCGCTTTCCTGAAATTGCAGAACAAGAAGGGCGGCTCCGCCGGCGAGGAACTGGTCGCCCAGGCGTTGCGGTCCGCCGAAGTCAAACGACTCGGCATAAATATATCGGACGACAAGGTGTCCGAGGCCTATGCCCGTTTTGCCACCTCCAACAAGATGTCTCTCGAACAACTGGATGGCGTGCTTGCGCAGTCCGGCGTGACGAAGTCGCATTTCAAGGAATTCATCCGCGCCCAGATGGGCTGGAACCAGGCCATGTCGGCCCGCTACCGTTCGGAGAGCGGCGGTGGAATGACCCAGCAGGACGCGGTGCGGCGCATGTTGAAGGATGGGGGCACCAAGCCGAGCGCCACCGAATACATGCTCCAGCAAGTCATCTTCGTCGTACCTGAGGCCGAGCGCAAGTCCAGCCTCGGCAAACGCAAGCGCGAGGCTGAAGCCATGCGAGCGCGCTTCTCGGGCTGCGACACGACGCAGCAATTCGCAAAGGGCCTGCTCGACGTGACCGTGCGCGACCTTGGCCGCAAGCTCGCGCCCGAATTGCCGGCCGATTGGGCCGACCAGATCAAGGAAACAAAGGCCGGCGGGGCGACAGGCGTGCGCGAAACCGAGCGCGGCGTCGAGTTCATCGGCGTATGCTCCAGCCGCGAAGTTTCCGACGATCGTGTCGCGCAGATGGTGTTTCGCAGCGAAGGCGCGTCCGACGAGGCAGCCGAAGCTCTGGGCGAAAAATACCTCGCCGAACTGCGCGAAAAAGCCCGCATCGTCGAACGCTGAGGTCCGACCCGAGTCACCTTCCTCCGCGCCGGCCTGCGGCTGCTCGTACGGCTCCGCTACATTGACAAAGGCCCTTCCCTGCCCGACAGCCTGACCGCGACGCGCGAGCTTGCGCGGTCGAGGACGCCAGTTTGAGCGCAGACGGACTTCCGCCACTTCGCGATATCATCGAGCGCCACGGCTTGCAGGCGAAGAAGTCGCTCGGGCAGAATTTCCTGTTCGACCTCAATCTGACCGGAAAGGTGGCCCGCACCGCCGGCGATCTGTCCCAGACCACGGTCATCGAGATCGGCCCCGGCCCAGGCGGCCTGACACGGGCGCTGCTCATGCACGGAGCCGGCCAAGTCATCGCCATCGAGCGCGACGAGCGCTGCCTCGCAGCGCTGGCGGAAATTTCGGACCATTATCCCGGAAGGCTGGAGGTCATTTCCGGCGATGCGCTGAAAACCGATTTCGCCGCTCTGGCCGCCGGCGACGGACAGGTCAGGATCGTCGCCAACCTTCCCTACAATATCGGCACGGAGCTTCTGGTGCGCTGGCTGACGGCGGACGACTGGCCGCCCTTCTGGTCCTCGCTGACGCTGATGTTCCAGCGCGAGGTGGCGCAGCGCATCGTGGCGGCGCCCGCAAGCGAATTCTATGGC
>JBGTLX010000341.1:0-2093 GCA_041743855.1 Rhizobiaceae bacterium
TGAAGGAGCCCGTCGTCTGGGCCGGCGCCAAGGGCGGCTGCGCCCATCTGCGCGAGCCGCTGCCGGTTTCGATCTGGGAAGAGGGCTGCGCCTGGCGCGCCGGCGCGCTGGAGGCGCTCGGCCGTGAGGGCCGCAATTACCGGATCGCCTATATGAGCGCCCACACGGCCGGGCAGAGAGCGGCGATCCTTGCCGATCTCGCGGTGGCGCCGCTGCCCAAATCCTTTATCGGAGAGGATATGGTCGAACTCTGCGTCAAGGACGGCATGCCGGACATGGGTTCCTATAGTCTGGCCATGATCGTTGCGCCGGAGGCGAGCGCGCCGGTCAAAGCCGCCGCCGATCACATCCGCGCCGCCTTCGAGGTGTTTCGCGAGACTGGCAAGTTCTGAGGCGACGCCACGACATGTAGCGGACGCCGACCGTGCGGCGTCGGGTTGTTGTTCACATTAGAGCGCCGCGCGTCTATTCGGACGCGCAAAGGACGCTCTAACACTTTGAATCGACGCATGATTTTATCCGAAAACCGATTCCACTTTTCGGGATCATGCGTTAGCGCAGCAGCATCAGAAGCATCTGCTGGAAGGTGACTTTCTTGCTGGCTTTCGGCGTCACCGGCCAGCCGATATCCTTCCGGAGTTCCAACGGAAGGGCGTTCAGAGCGCGAATAGTTCTGATGTTGCGGTTCTGGCGAACGATATCCTTGAAGAACGACATTCTCGCGTCTCCTTTGTGAATGGCTGCGGGATCCTTCCTGACCGCCAGCCGATGGACACGAGAGAATGTGCGCTCTTTGTTTCAGGTTGAGTGTTTCAAAGCCCGCTTCTGTTTCAGACCACAAATGCGGACGCAGTGTCACAATTGTCTCAGGCCCGCGAGCGCCGCGCCGCGTGGCCTTCGCGTGAGCGCCTTCGCGGCGACGCATCTCCGGCGACGCCATCCTCGCTGACGGTCCTGCGCGAGGGCAGTTTTACCGCGGCTGACAGCTTCGGGAACGGGTCGACCTTGTTGGGCAGCGCCATCGCGTTGATGAAGATCTGCTGGAAATGCGGTTCGAGCGCCGTTTCGATCTTCTCGATGCGGTTCACCGCCTGTTCGATCTCGCGGCGATGGTTGCGGTTCAGAAGCGCCATCAGCGCGCCGGTGCCGGCGGCGTTGCCGACGGCCTTCACCTCGTCGAGATCGCAGTCCGGGATCAGGCCGAGCACCATCGCGTATTTCGGGTCGATGAAGGAGCCGAAAGCGCCGGCAAAGCGGATCGTGTCGACGGTCTCCACGCCCTGCTTTTCCATCAAAAGCTTGACGCCGGCATAGAGCGCGGCCTTGGCGAGTTGGATGGCGCGCACGTCGTTCTGGGTGATGGTGATGCGCGGCTCGCCCTCGCGTCCCTCGCGGAGCAGATACGACCAGGTGCGGCCGTTCTGGATGATTCTGGCGCTTCTGGCCGTAAGCGAACCGTCGATCACGCCGTCCTCGGAGATGATGCCCGACAGGTACATTTCGGCGACCACCTCGATGATCGCCGAGCCGCAGATGCCGGTGACGCCCGTCGTCCACGAGGCTTCCTCGAAGCCGTCCTCGTCGGACCATCTGTCGACGCCGATTATCCGGTATTTCGGCTCCAGCGTGTCGGGATCGATTCGCACCCGCTCGATGGCGCCGGGCGCCGCGCGCTGGCCGGCCGAAATTTCCGCGCCCTCGAAGGCCGGGCCGGTGGGCGAGGACGCGGCTACCACGCGCTGGCGATTGCCGAGCACGATCTCGGCGTTGGTGCCGACATCGACCAAGAGCATCATCCGGTCCTGGCGGTAGGGACCCTCCGACAAGGTCGCGCCGGCGGCGTCCGCGCCGACATGGCCGGCGATGCAGGGCAAGAGATAGAGCCGCGCGCCGCGATTGACCTTGATATCGATCTCGTGCGCCCAGCCCTGGACCGCCCCCGATACGGCGAGCGCGAAGGGCGCCTGGCCAAGCTCGGTCGGATCGATGCCGAGAAACAGATGGTGCATGATCGGGTTAGCGACGAAGACCATGTCGAAAATGTCTTCGCGGCTGACATTGCCCTCGTCGCAAACCTTGCCGATCAGCATGTT
>JBGTLX010000342.1:0-15557 GCA_041743855.1 Rhizobiaceae bacterium
GAAAACCTGGCTCGGTCCTTTAAAGACGATCGGACTCGACAGTGAAAACGGGCTTGGCGATTGGTGGGGGACCATTCAATTTGCGATCGGGGCCGTCCTGCTCGCCCTCAACGCCAAGGCGGAGCCCGATCCTCGGTGGCGGTTCCATTGGGCGGCTCTTGCCTCGTTGTTCGTGTATTTCTCAATCGACGAAAGCGTGGGTCTCCACGAGCGCCTCATAACGGTGCTGGCGCCATTCCACTTCACCGGCTTTCTTCGCTATTCTTGGATCATCCCCTACGGGGCCGCCAGCGTGGTCATCGGCTTGCTCTGTCTGCCGTTTGTACGCGCCTTGCCGCAGGGCTTCAGATTTCGGGTGATCTTGTCGGGGTTGCTGTTCCTTGCTGCGGCGATTGGGGTCGAGAGCATCGAAGGCTACTGCCATACTCATGCGATGCGGGCTTGTCGCATGACTTCAGTCGTCTTCGAGGAAGGCGGCGAGATGATCGCGCTTACCATCTTTCTCGTCACCCTGTTCGGCCTGTTGCGCGCGCGGCAGAGCGCCGTGACATTCGAACTCAAGTAGTCTCAGGCGCGAGCGAATTTCTTGTATTTGATGCGCTTCGGCAGCACCGAATCCTCGCCCAGGCGGCGCTTCTTGTCTGCCTCATAATCCTCGAAATTGCCCTCGAACCACTCGACATGGCTATCGCCCTCGAAGGCGAGAATGTGCGTCGCCAGCCGGTCCAAAAACATGCGATCGTGGCTGATGATGACGGCGCAGCCGGCGAAGTTTTCCAGCGCGTCTTCCAGCGCGCCCAGCGTCTCGGTGTCAAGGTCGTTGGTCGGCTCGTCGAGCAAGAGCACATTGCCGCCGGTCTTCAGCATTTTGGCCAGATGCACGCGGTTGCGCTGGCCCCCGGACAGATTGCCGACCTTCTGCTGCTGGTCGCCGCCCCTGAAATTGAACGACGAACAATAGGCGCGCGTGTTGGCCTCGTGCTTACCCAGCTTGATGATCTCCGCGCCGCCCGAGATTTCCTCCCAGACGGTCTTGTTGGGGGCGAGCGCGTCGCGGCTCTGGTCGACATAACCGAGCTGGACCGTCTCGCCGACGCGGATCGACCCGTCATCGGGCTTTTCCTGGCCGGTGATCATGCGGAACAGCGTCGTCTTGCCGGCGCCGTTCGGGCCGATGACACCGACGATGCCGCCTGGCGGCAGCCGGAATTCGAGGTCGTCGATCAACAGCCGGTCGCCATAGCCCTTGTCGAGCTTTTCGGCCTCGATAACGATCTGGCCGAGTCGCTCGCCATGCGGAATGACGATCTGCGTGTCGGTCGGGCGGCGCTTGTCGGCGGCCTCTACCAGATCGTTGTAGGCCTTGATGCGCGCCTTGGATTTCGCCTGCCGCGCCTTCGGGCTTGAGGCGATCCACTCGCGCTCGCGGGTCAGCGCCTTGCCGCGCGCGTCGTCCTCGCGGCCCTCCTGGCGCATGCGCTTGGCCTTGGCCTCCAGATAGGCGGTGTAGTTGCCCTCGTAGGGGATGGAGCGGCCGCGGTCGAGTTCGAGGATCCAGCCCGTCACATTGTCGAGGAAGTAGCGATCGTGGGTGATGATCATCACCGCGCCCGGATAGGCGCGCAGATGCTTTTCCAGCCATGCGGTCGTCTCGGCGTCGAGATGGTTGGTCGGCTCGTCGAGCAGCAACAGATCGGGTTCGCTGAGCAGCAGCTTGGCCAGCGCCACGCGCCGGCGCTCGCCGCCCGAAAGCGTGGTCACCTCGGACTCCATGGGCGGGCAGCTCAGCGCCTCCATCGCCATCTCGACCTGTTGTTCGAGGTCCCACAAATTCAGCCGGTCCATGTCGTCCTGGAGCTTCGCCGCCTCGTCCGCCGTCTCGTCGGAATAATTCATCATCAGCTCGTTGTAGCGCTCGATGATGGCGGTCTTTTTGGCGACGCCCTCCATGACGTTCTCGAACACGGTTTTGGACGCGTCGAGTTCCGGCTCCTGCGCCAGATAGCCGACGGTGGCGCCCTCGGCCAGCCACGCTTCGCCCGCAAACTCGGTGTCGAGCCCGGCCATGATTATCAGGATGGTCGATTTGCCCGAGCCGTTCGGCCCCAAAATGCCGATCTTGGCGTCCGGGTAGAAGGACAGATGGACGTTTTCGAGAACCTTCTTGGTGCCGTAGGCTTTGTTGAGCCCGGCCATGTGATAGATAAACTGGCGTGCCACGCGCGCATTTTCCTTAAATAATTGTTTCGGAGGGTTGCGCGCTATGTAGGCGATGCCGGCCGCAACGGCAATCGCCGCGCTTGCGAAAACGGTTCAGCCGACCGGCAGCGTTGTCAGCAAGCGATCTCTATGTTTTGAGCCGATACCCGGTTCTGAACATCCACCAGACTATGGCAAGACAGATGCCCAGAAACACCAGCGTCATGGCGAGGCTGGCGCCGATGCTGACATCGGCGGCGCCGTAAAAACTCCAGCGGAAACCGCTGATCAGATACACCACCGGATTGAACAAGGTCACCGTCTGCCAGAAGGGCGGCAGCATGTTGATCGAATAGAAACTGCCGCCGAGGAAGACCAGCGGCGTCACGATGAGCAGCGGCACCAGTTGCAGTTTTTCAAAACCGTCCGCCCAGATGCCGATGATGAATCCGAACAGGCTGAACGTCACCGCCGTCAGCACCAGGAACAGCAGCATCCAGAACGGATGCAGGATTTGCAGCGGCACGAACAGGCCGGCGGTCGCCAGGATGATCAGCCCGAGCATGATCGACTTGGTCGCCGCAGCGCCCACATAGCTCACCACGATCTCGAAATACGACACCGGCGCCGACAGAAGCTCGTAGATCGTGCCGGTGAATTTCGGGAAATAGATGCCGAACGAGGCGTTCGAAATGCTCTGCTGCAAGAGCGACAGCATGATCAGGCCGGGCACGATGAACGCGCCGTAGCTGATCCCGTCGATCTCCTGGATGCGCGAGCCGATGGCCGAGCCGAACACCACGAAATAGAGCGAGGTGGAGATCACCGGCGATACGATGCTTTGCGCCAGGGTGCGAAAGGCGCGCGCCATCTCGAATGTGTAAATTGCCTTGACCGCGTAAAAATTCATGGCCGTTCGCTCACCAGTCCGACGAAAATCTCTTCCAGCGAGCTCTGGCTCGTCTGCAGGTCCCTGAATTTGATGCCGGCTTCGCTGAGATCGCGCAGCAGCGTGGTGATGCCGGTGCGTTCGCCTTGCGTGTCGTAGGTATAGGTGAGCTCTTCGCCGTCCTGCGACAGTTCCAGCCGGTGCGCCGCCAGTTTTTCCGGGATGGTTTTCAGCGGTGCCTGAAGCTGCACTGTCAGCTGCTTCTTGCCGAGCTTGCGCATCAGCTCCGCCTTTTCCTCGACCAGGATGAGCTGGCCATGGCTGATGACGCCGATCCGGTCGGCCATCTCCTCGGCCTCCTCGATATAATGCGTGGTCAGGATGATGGTGACGCCGGTGTCGCGCAATCCGCGCACCACTTCCCACATGTCGCGCCGCAGTTCCACGTCCACGCCCGCCGACGGCTCGTCGAGGAACAGGATTTCGGGTTCGTGGGAGAGCGCCTTGGCGATCATCACGCGCCGCTTCATGCCGCCCGAAAGCGTCATAATTTTTGCGTCCTTCTTGTCCCAGAGCGACAGTTCGCGCAGCACTTTTTCGATATGCGCCGCGTTCTTCGGCTTGCCGAACAGGCCGCGGCTGAAAGTGACCGTCGCCCACACCGTCTCGAAGGCGTCGGTGGTCAGTTCCTGCGGTACCAGGCCGATCTTGGAACGCGCCGCCCGGTAGGATGTGATGATGTCATGGCCGTCCGCCGTCACGCTTCCGGACGTCGGATTGACCAGCCCGCAAATGACCCCGATCAGCGTCGTCTTGCCGGCGCCGTTGGGCCCGAGCAGGGCGAAAATCTCGCCCCTGCGGATGTCCAGATTGACGTCCTTCAACGCCTCGAAGCCGGAAGCGTAGGTTTTGGACAAATGCGAGACGGAGATGATCGGCTGCATGAAAAGATGACGCTCGAAAAGGCGGCGATTGACGCAATCGCAAAGAAGTGACCGTGAAAGGACTGCGAATATATGGGTGCGGCTTGCCCGTGCAAGACCTGCCCGCGCAATAGCCTTGTCTGTGCCGACACGTCCTGACGGTGGCCGGCCCTGAGCACGATCCCGGAAAACCTTCACCGGACCCGATCCGGCTGATGGCCGGTTTTAGGAGAAGATCATGCTCAACAGGCGATGGAGCCCTTCCGGGTTCATCGAAACGGCACAGGCCTCGACCAGCGTCATCGGTGAGGCGGGCGACCTCGATCGTTCTCAGATAAGCCGGTTGTCCTCGGCCGTCTGCTTGTCGCGGCGGCGTGTGCCGTCCGTGTCGGACTTCTTGGACCGCTCGGCCGCCGTCTTGCGGATGGTTTCAGGGTGGACGGTTTCCTTTTCGGCAGGAACGGGCAGCGGCAGGTCTTTCTTCTTTTCGAAAACGATCATGGGTCGAAATCCTTCAAACAGACAAATGGCCGCGGACAAAATCCTTGGCGGGGGCAAGCGCGTACAAATTCGAGAAGAAATACGAGCCTAGCAGTGTTCCATGCGCATTGATATGGGGGATCCAGCGTTAGGAAAGGTCATCTGTCGGGCCAGAGAAAGCCTGGCGGCTGGTTTGCGCGCACTTTTTGAGCGACGAATACCACCCACCTTCGTCATCCCGGCAAAGCGGCAGAGCCGCGCCGAGCCGGACCCATTGGCCGCAAATCGTAGGGCGCGCGGCCCGGTCCTTTGCCTTGGCGCGCTTTGCCGAAATGGAGCTTTGCACGTCACCCGGCCGCGCTGTTCAATGGGTCCCGGATAGCCTTCTCCGCTTCGCTCCGGTCGGCTTCCGGGATGACGAAGGTTGCGTTTTGACCCCACAACCGTGGATAAACCTGAAACGAGCACTGATGCCGGCCTTATCTCTCTCCTTGTGGAGAGAAAGCGATTTCAACATTTTAGCCGAGTTCTTCACGAGGCTGAGTGCTGGAAATCGCCAGAGAGGGGGAATTTTTAGCGTTGTTTTATCCACACCCCCTCGACCTCCCTCATACTCCCTCCCATCGCTCTTGCGGGAACCGGTTCCGGACCGGGGATTGGGAGAGCGGCGGTGACCTCCCGGCATGGATTCGGTTCCCATGTCTCCGAGGGCGTCCGACAGGCCGGCGTTCCGTGGCGGGCAAGACGAATGCCTGGTGCGGAGAGGCGGATCATCCGCCGCGTCCAACTGCGCCCCGAAGAGGGGTGGGCGTGTGACCGGTCGACCGTGTGCGACAGACACCGAACGGGCGGCCCGCGGGTCGCATATAAATTCTAAAACGAGCGAACCAGAGGCCGCCCGTTTTCCCGACCTTCGCTCTCCCTCATCCTGAGGTGCGAGCGAAGCGAACCTCGAAGGACAATGGCCAGACGGTGAAAACCGGGCGTGGCGATGAAGAGTGTTGGCCAAAACACCCAAACTTGACGCAATCCCCCGCCATCGCCAACAGTCCAACCCGGAGACAACTTCGCATGCCGTTCGACAGCCAACGCACCCACGCCTCGCCGACCGGCGCGTCGCTCAACCTTTATTCGCGGCGAGCGGACATCGTGCCCCGCGCGGTCGTCCAGATCAATCACGGCCTCGCCGAACACGCTGCGCGCTACGGCCGCTTCGCCGACTTCCTCGGTGCAAAAGGCTTTCACACCTACGCCCACGACCACCGCGGCCACGGTTTGACCACCGCCCCCGACGCGCCGCCCGGCCGCGTCGGCAACCCGGATGGTGGCGCAAAGATCATCACCGACATCGCCTCGGTGCACGATCTGATTGCTGCCGAGCACTCGGGCCTGCCGGTCATCGTCTTCGGCCACTCGATGGGTGGGCTGATCGCGCTGAATTTCGTGCTCAGCCATTCGGCTCGCATCCACGCTGCGGCGATCTGGAACGCTAACTTTTCCGCCGGGCTTTCCGGGCGCGCCGCTCAGGCCATTCTCGCCTGGGAAAAATTCCGTCTCGGCTCCGACGTTCCCTCGCGCCTCCTGCCGAGACTCACTTTCCAGGGCTGGGGCAAAAAAATCCCCGACCGCCGCACACCGTTCGACTGGCTGTCGCGCGACCCGGCGGAAGTCGACAAATACATCGCCGACCCGCTCTGCGGCTGGGACGCCTCTGTGTCGCTGTGGCGGGATCTGTTCGGCTTCGTCTTCCACGGCGCCGACGACCGCAATTTTTCGGGCGTGCGCAAAGACCTGCCGTTCAACCTCGTCGGCGGGCAAAACGACCCCGGCACCGACGGCGGCAAAGCGGTCGAACATCTCGCAAGCCGAATGCGGCGGATGGGCTTTTCGAATCTCAATTCAACGATTTACCCCCAGACCCGGCACGAAAGCCTGAACGAGGTGAATCGCAACATCATCATGGAGGATTTTGGCAAGTGGGCGGACGCACAACTTTCCACGATTGAAAAACCCATCATGATGGGTTAGTAGAGATGGTCACGGTACTTCGATCCGAAGGATTCAGAGTAGTCATTTTCACGGACGACCATGAACCGGCTCATGTTCACGTCTTCGGCGATGGAGAAGCCAAGATTGATCTGGTCGGAAAAAACGGTTTCGTCGAGCTTGTCCGGGCCGTCGGGATGACACGCACGGACATTCGCCGGTCGATGAGGATCGTGAACGAAAACCGCGGCGTGCTTCTGGCGAGATGGAGAGAAATTCATGGTTGACCTGACCGACGCTGAGATCGACACTGCGACCGAACGCGGCAAGCTCGCAAGGGCCAGCGAACCCCGCGCTGCGTTTGCCCGCTACGACCGCCGGCTTGGCCGGGTCGTGGTCGAACTAACCAACGGCTGCACTTTCGCCTTCCCGCCGCGATTGGTTCAGGGACTGGAAAGCGCCACCGAGGACGAGATCGAGGAAGTGGAAATCCTGGGCGCCGGCTATGGTCTTCATTGGGAGTCTCTGGACGCCGATTTCACCGTTCCCGGGCTGCTTGCCGGCATCTTCGGAACGAAAGCCTATATGGCGCGGCGCGCCGGACAGGCGTCGTCGCCTGCCAAGGCGGCGGCAGCGCGGGCCAACGGAGCCAAAGGCGGCCGTCCGCGCAAGTCCGGAAGCCGCTGACCTATGGCCCAAGACAGCAGCCCTCCGGATTTGCTAGGCAGTGGCCATCCTCAATCGGAATCCTCCGCACACAGCATGTCCCCACCTCCCCTTCACGGCATCCGAATCATCGAACTCGCCCGCATCCTTGCCGGGCCATGGGCCGGGCAGATGCTGGCGGATCTCGGCGCGGACGTGATCAAGATCGAGCATCCGGACGGCGGCGACGACACCCGCAAATGGGGTCCGCCCTTCGTCGAAGGCCATGACGGCGAGAACCTGTCGGCCGCCTATTATCATTCCTGCAACCGCGGCAAACGCTCGGCGGCCATCGATTTCTCGACGCAGGAAGGTGCCGAGACCGTTCGCAAGCTGGTCGCCACCGCCGATGTTTTTATCGAAAACTTCAAGCTCGGCGGCCTGATGAAATACGGCCTCGACTATGAAAGCCTGCGCCAGCTCAATCCAAAACTCGTCTATTGCTCGATCACCGGCTTCGGTCAGGACGGCCCCTATGCGTCCCGCGCCGGCTATGATTTCATCATCCAGGGCATGTCCGGCATGATGTCCATCACCGGCGCCGCCGGCGGCGAGCCGCAAAAGGCCGGCGTCGCCATTTCGGATATCTTCACCGGTCTTTATTCGGTCGTCGCCATCCAGGCGGCGCTTCGCCATGCCGCGCAGACGGGCCAGGGCCAGCACATCGACATGGCCCTGTTCGACACCCAGATCTCCGTGCTCGGCAACCAGAACCTCAACTACCTCGTCTCGGGGCAGTCCCCCGTCCAGATGGGCAACGCGCATATGAACATCGCACCATATGAAGTGGTCGAGGCCGCCGATGGTCACTTCATTCTCGCGGTCGGCAATGACGGCCAGTTCCAGCGTTTCTGCGCCGTCATCGGGCTGGACGAGCTTTCGCAAGACCCGGATTTTGCGACCAATGCCGCCCGCGTGGTGAACCGTCTGCGGTTGCGCGAGAAAATGGCGGCCGCACTCAAGCCGCTCGAGCGCGGCGCGTTGCTGGCAAAGCTCGATGCGGCCAGCGTGCCGGCGAGCCCCATCTACACCATCGGCGAGATGTTTGCCGACCCGCAGACCATCGCGCGTGGGCTTCGCATGGACCTCGACGACGGCCGCGGCAATCAGCTGCCATCGGTCCGCTCGCCGATGGTGTTGTCTGAGACGCCCCTCGTCTATGGACGTCCCTCGCCGCGCCTTGGCGAACACACGGCCGAAATCCTCGCTGAACTGGAGAGCCTGAACGCATGAAAACCGGCGGACAACTGATCGTCGACGCGCTCGAAGCCAACAGCGTCGACAGCATCTTCTGCGTGCCCGGCGAATCCTATCTGGCGGTCCTCGACGCGCTGTATGACTCCCCCATCCGCACCATCGTCTGCCGCCAGGAAGGCGGGGCCGCGATGATGGCCGACTGCCACGGCCGGCTGACAGGAAAGCCTGGCATCTGCTTTGTCACCCGCGGTCCGGGCGCGACCAATGCTTCCGCCGGCATCCACATTTCCGCCCAGGACTCCATTCCCGTGATCCTGTTCATCGGTCAGGTCGCCCGCGGCATCCGCGAGCGCGAAGCCTTTCAGGAAGTTGACTATCGCGCCTTTTACGGTTCGATCGCCAAATGGGTCACCGAGATCGACAATGCGGCGCGCATTCCCGAGATCGTCACCCGCGCCTTTTCGGTGGCTACCTCCGGCAGGCCCGGCCCGGTTGTCATCGCGCTGCCCGAGGACATGCTGACCGATCTGGTCGATGCCCCCGCCCCGCTTGCCTACACGCCCGTCGAAACATCGCCCGGCCCGCACGAGATGGAGCGGCTGCGGACGCTGTTGTCGCAAGCCAAGCGCCCCATCGTGATCCTCGGCGGGACACGTTGGAGCGAGGAGTCGGTCGGCAAATTGTGCAAGGCCATCACCGACTGGTCGCTTCCGGTCAGTTGCTCGTTCCGCAGGCAGGTCCTGTGCGACCAGTTGCACCCCAACTACGCCGGCGATGTCGGGATCGGCATCAACCCCAAGCTTGGCGCATACATCAAGGACGCCGATCTGGTCCTGCTGATCGGCGCGCGCATGGGCGAAATGCCGTCCGCCGACTATACGCTGCTCAAAAGCCCCTATCCCGACCAGATGCTCGTCCACGTTCACCCCGACGCCGGCGAACTCGGCCGGGTCTATCGTCCGACGCTCGCCATCAACGCCTCGCCGCATGCCTTTTCAGAGGCTTTCGCCAACCTCACGCCGGTGGAAAATCCTGTCTGGGCCGCCATGACGCCGAAACTGCATGCCGACTATCTCGACTGGTCGATCCCGCCCGAGAGCGGTCCGGGCGCCGTGCATATGGGGCCGATCATGGCCTGGCTCGAAGAGACGCTGCCGGAAGACGCCATCATCTGCAACGGCGCTGGCAACTACGCGACCTGGATCCACCGCTACCACCGCTTCCGCCGCTATAACACGCAGGCCGCGCCCACCTCCGGCTCGATGGGCTACGGCACGCCCGCGGCCGTTGCCGCCAAGCTCCTCTACCGCGAACGGGAAGTCATCGCCTTTGCCGGCGATGGCTGCTTCCTGATGAACGGCCAGGAATTCGCGACTGCCGTTCAATATGACCTGCCGATCATCGTGATCGTCGTCAACAACGGCATCTACGGCACCATCCGCATGCATCAGGAGCGCGATTATCCCGGCCGCGTCGTCGGCACCGATCTAAAAAATCCGGATTTCGCGAGCCTCGCCCGCGCCTATGGCGGCCATGGCGAGACTGTCGAAAAGACTTCGGATTTTGCGCCGGCATTCGAGCGCGCGCGGGCGAGCAGGAAGCCGTCCATCATCGAAGTAAAACTGGATCCCGAGGCGATTACGCCAACCAGGACGCTCACTCAGATCCGGGAGAAGCGGTGATCGGGAGCGCGCCGCGTGCTTTGTGGCGTCTGGCGGCTTGCGGCTTGCGATGCTATTCAGGCGGCGCTATCCGGCATCCGTCACTCAGCCTGTCCGTCAAACCAATGATCTCCATCATCATTCCTTGCAAGAACGAGGCTGCGAACCTGCCCGGACTGCTCGCTGAGGTGAGCGCCGCCATGACAGGCCGCGACCATGAAATCATCGTCGTCGACGATGGCTCGACCGATGGCACCGGCGATGTGCTGGCCAGCCTTGCACAATTCGCGGCCGGAACGCTGCGCATCATCCGGCACGATCGCCCGGCCGGCCAAAGTGCGGCGGTGCGCACCGGCGTCTTTGCCGCACGGGGCGACGTGGCTGTCACCATGGACGGCGACGGCCAGAACGATCCAGCCTATCTGCCTCGGCTCGCCGACGCGTTGCTTGCCGGCGGCGAACCCATCGGCATTGCGGCCGGCCGGCGGCTGAAGCGCCGGGACACAAGGTTGAAACAAATAGCCTCGCGTTTCGCAAACGGGATACGCGAAGCAATTCTGCGCGACGGTACGCGCGATTCTGGATGCGGTCTCAAGGCGCTCCATACCGCTTTGTTCCGGCAGTTGCCGTTCTTCGACGGCTGGCATCGCTATCTGCCAGCCCTTGTCCTGCGCGAAGGCCGCGGTGTCGTCCACGTCGATGTGGTCGACCGCTCGCGCCGGCACGGAAAATCCAACTACGGAATTCTCGATCGCGGATTGCGCGGAGTACTTGACCTCTTCGGCGTCTGGTGGTTGCGCCGCCGGCGCAAGACGCTCCCGATCATCACGGAACACAAGCCATGACCTTCACCGAACTGGGAATCTGGTTACACGACGTTTTCGTCAAGCAGTTCGATGCCTGGATCGTGCTTGGTTTTCTAGCTCAAGGCATGTTCACAATGCGCTTCGTCGTCCAGTGGGTCGCTTCCGAGCGGGCCAAACGGTCGATCGTTCCGGTTGCCTTCTGGTTCTTTTCGCTCGGCGGCGGCGTGCTACTTTTTATCTACGCCATTCATCGGCAGGACCCGGTTTTCATCGCCGGTCAGGGCATGGGGCTGTTCATCTACGTCCGCAATCTCTGGCTGATCGCTGGCGAACGGCGAGCGGGAACGGCCGAGCACGGCTGACAGTCGCAACGCGGAATCGTCTGAAATAGGTTTGCTCGATTGAACATATTGTTGACAGGCGCGGCCGGCTTTATCGGATCTCATGTCGCCCGGGCTTTTTTGGAGCGCGGAGACACAGTCGTCGGCCTCGACAATCTCAATGACTATTATTCGGTCGATTTGAAGGACGCGCGGCTGTCCACGTTGTTGGCCTTCGAGCGTTTCGGATTCCGGAAAGTCGACATAGCTGACCCCACTTCGCTAGCCGGGGCTGTCGACGAGACAACCGGCATCGAGGTCATCGTTCACCTCGCGGCGCAGGCCGGCGTTCGCTACTCCATACAGAACCCGCATTCTTATGTGCGCTCCAACGTCGCCGGGCAGGTTTCGATGTTCGAACTCGCAGCGTCCCTGCCGAGCAAGCCGCCCGTCATCTATGCGAGCTCGTCCTCGGTTTACGGAGCCAACACGAAAATCCCCTTTGCGGAGACGGATCCCGTCGATCATCCGGTCTCGGTCTACGCGGCGACCAAGCGCGCCGGCGAACTGCTTGCCCACGCCTTCGGGCAGACGCACGGGATCGCATCCTCCGGCCTCCGGTTCTTCACGGTCTATGGCCGGTACGGACGCCCCGACATGGCGCCCTGGCTTTTCACCGACGCGATTTTGGAAGGTCGGCCGATCGACGTGTTCAACAGTGGCGAGATGGAACGCGACTTCACGCACATATCGGACGTAGCGACTGGTGTGGTGGCGGCAACCGACCGCATTGTCGGCAAACCGGAACTGACCGCGCCGATCTACAATCTTGGCAACAACACGCCTGTGAAACTCATGGATTTCATCGCCGCAATCGAAAAATCGTGCGGGCGCAAGGCGATCTTGAATCTAAAACCGAAACCGCCCGGCGATGTCGTTCGCACATTTGCCGACATTGATTTCGCGACGCGCGATTTGGGTTATCGGCCGACAACAAGGATCGAGGAAGGCATGAAGGATTTCGTCGAATGGTTTCGTGGCTATAACGGCAGACGCTGAACCGGCCCCAAAATGAGAAAGAGGCGGAAATCGCCTCTTTCTCTTGGTATTCCGGGTACCGGCAGACTACATCGCTTTTTCGACTTGGCCGCGGATTTCGCCGCCCTTGTTGGCGTCGGTGTGGATGTTCACATAGTATTTTCCGGCCATCAGATCGGCCGCCTGGGCGTCCGTCAGTGTAGCCGACCCCTTGACGGGACTTGTCGCCACATCGCCTTCGAAAGGCACTGCCACGTCGGCGTTTTCACCCGCCGCAGCCGGGCCATGCAAATGTCCCGCTGTCGCCGGGCCGCTCAGATCGGAATACTCGACCGTCCATTCCAGCATCTTGGTTTCGCTGTCGAATGTGAGTTCGGCCGTACCCTTGCCGGCGCTGTCGTTGGGCGGGACTTCCTGCGAAGCTTCGAGCGTCGCCGCCATCTTCATCATCTCGGCAAGCGCCGGCGATGAGACAAGCAAGGTCGAGACTGCCAAACTGGCGAATATCGGCGAGAGACTGGAGATTCTCATGGTGTTCCTCCCAAATTTGCTGAATTGAGAAATAGCCGGCAGTCTGCCGACCGTCGGCAACATGCGATAACGAAGCCGCCGCATGTGAGTTCCAGCGGGGCAAAATTATTGCGACGCCCACTCTCTGCCAGAGGGGGCTATGCGCCCCCTCCGAATTTCGTGCCTTGGTCTGCCTACTGAACCGCCTTGTCGGTGATCGCCGTTGTGAAAGCGCCGGTTGGCTCCTTGGTGATGATTTTTTGGTCCATCAGCGCCTTGGCGGTGCGCTCATAGGCCGCTTCGACTAGCTTGCCGTCGGCGTTATCGATCAGCTTGGCGACTTCTCCCATCATCCGCTTCTGGTGGTTCTCGTCCTGCCCGCCATTCTCGACTACGATGTCTGCTGCCTCGTCCGGATTGTCGATGGCGTATTGCCAGCCCTTCATCGAGGCGCGCACGAAACGCACCATCTTGTCCTCGAAAGCGGGATCGGCAAGCTTGTCCTCCATCGCGTAAAGGCCATCCTCGAGCAGGTCGTTGCCCATCGCGCTATAGTTGAAGACGATCAGTTCATCTTCCTTGAAGCCGGCGTCGATCAACTGCCAGTACTCGTTGTAGGTCATGACCGAAATGCAGTCGGCCTGCTTCTGGATCAGCGGCTGCACGTCGAAGCTCTGTTTCAGCACCGTCACGCCGTCCGCGCCGCCTTCCGTCGAAAGGCCGATCTTGTTCATCCAGGCATAGAACGGATATTCGTTGCCGAAGAACCAGACGCCAAGCGTCTTGCCCTTGAAATCGGCTTCCGTCTTGACGGGACCGTCCTTGGGGCAGACCAACTGCATGCCGGCCTTCTTGAAGGGCTGGGCGATGTTGACCAGCGGCACGCCTTTTTCGCGAGCCGCGAGTGCGCCGCCCATCCAGTCGACGATCACATCCGCGCCCCCGCCGGCAATCACCTGCTCCGGCGCGATGTCTGGACCGCCCGGCTTGATCTCGACCTCGAGGTTTTCCGCTTCGTAAAAACCCTTTTCCTTGGCCACGTAGTAACCCGCGAACTGGGATTGGGTGACCCATTTGAGCTGCAAGACAACGGAGTCGGCAGCCCATGCCTGGACAGCCGCTAGCGACATCGCGCCGGCTAGCATGGAAACAATCAGTTTTTTCATTTTTTCTTGACCCTCTGAAGTTCGTCTATCCACTACGGACAGACGGATGCCAAAATGTGACAGCCCTCTCGATCAGGGCGACCACACCATAAAAGACCGAACCTGCAAGCGCTGCAACCGCGATTTCGGCCCACACCATGTCGATGTTCATGCGGCCCACCTCGGTCGATATGCGAAACCCCATCCCAACGACTGGCGTACCGAAAAATTCGGCGACGATCGCGCCGATCATCGCTAGCGTCGAGTTGATCTTGAGCGCGTTGAAGATGAAGGGCGCGGCGGCGGGTAGCCGCAGCTTCAACAGCGTCTGCCAGTATTTCGAGGCGTAGGTGCGCATCAGGTCGCGCTCCATGTGGCCGGAAGCGGCGAGGCCCGCGACGGTGTTCACCAGCATGGGAAAGAAGGTCATGATGATGACGACTGCGGCCTTCGACTGCCAGTCGAAGCCGAACCAGATGACCATGATCGGCGCCACGCCGATGATCGGCAGCGCCGACACCATGTTGCCGATCGGCAGCAGCCCCTTGCGCAGGAACGGCACACGGTCAGCGAGGATCGCCGTAATGAAGCCTGCGGAGCAGCCAACGACATAGCCGAAAATGACGGCCTTGAAGATCGTCTGGTTGACGTCGGCGGCCAGCACGGGGCTCGAACTGGCGATGCGCGCGCCGATCGCGCTCGGCGGCGGCAGCAGGATGAAGGGAATGCCGGCGCCCCGCGTCACCGCCTCCCAGATGATCAGCAGCCATGCCCCGAAGATCAGCGGAATGACAAGCCGCAGCAATGTCCTCGTGCGGTTCGAGCCTGGGCGCATCGCCGAGAGAAGGGTCACGCAACGCCATGCCAGCAGCCATACGGAAGCGAGCAGCAGGAAGAATGACGTTCGCGCTGCGCCGTTTCGGGCGGAAATCTCGGTCAGCAAGAGAAACACCGCGATATGCGCGCAGATAAAGAGGATTGCAGCCTTGCTGCCCGCCGGAAGCCGCGAGCCGTCGATGACAATGGCGCTGCCCAACAGACAGAAGATCGAGACGGCGATCAGCGCAGAAGTCGCAGGCGCTCCAAGACCGGCCTCCGCATCCGCGATCGGCAAGGCGAATGCCGCGCCGATCAACAGAAGCCCGGCGCCCAATCCTTGCCAGGACGGCCTGATGCCGGTCATGCCGGCCGTCCGCCCATCGAGCGCTCGACGATCCGCCCGGCGAAGCCGACCAGCGTCACCAGCAGCCCGGCGACGATGGAGCCGGCCACGAGCGCCGCCCACATGTCGATGGTCTGGCTGTAGTAGGAGCCGGCGAGCAGCTTGGCCCCGATGCCCGCCACCGCCCCGGTCGGCAATTCCCCGACGATCGCGCCGACGAGGCTGGCCGCGACCGCTACCTTCATCGAGGTGAACAGGAACGGCACGGATGCCGGCACGCGCAGCTTCCAGAAAGTCTGCGACGCACTGGCATTGTAGGTGTGCATCAGATCGAGATGCGTGATCTCCGACGAGCGCAAACCCTTCACCATGCCGACGGCGACCGGGAAAAACGACAGATAGGTGGAAATCAGCGCCTTGGGGATGATGCCGGTGACGCCGATGGCGGCCAGCACGACGATGATCATCGGTGCTATCGCCAGGATCGGGATCGTCTGCGAGGCGATGATCCACGGCATCAGGCTGCGATCCAGCGC
>JBGTLX010000343.1:0-3346 GCA_041743855.1 Rhizobiaceae bacterium
CGGCCATGGCGCGCGAAATCGGCGCACGGATGGAAGGCTGAACGCATGGCTTTTGCTGCCGGCAGACCGGCTTGGGCGGTCGAGGGCCGGGACTGGCCGAACCGCGAGCACAGCCGGTTCGTTTCGGCCGGCGGCCTGTCCTGGCATGTCCAGGAGATGGGCAAGGGTCCGGCTCTGCTCATGCTGCACGGCACCGGCTCGGCGACGCATTCGTTTCGCGATCTCGCCCCGAAACTGGCGCGTGATTTTCACCTGCTCGCGCCCGATCTGCCGGGCCACGGCTTCACCGACATGGCCCCGAGCAACGGGCTTTCGCTCGAAGGCATGGCGCGCCTGGTCGGAGGCCTGCTTACCCGCGCGACATTTAATCCCGACATCGCCTTCGGCCATTCGGCGGGCGCGGCGATCCTGATCGAGATGACGCTTGCAGGGATGATCCGGCCGAAACTGATCATCTCCGTCAACGGAGCGCTGCGGCCGATCCGCGGCGCATCTTTGTTTTCGCCGCTGGCCAAGCTCCTGTTCCTCAATCCGCTCGCGCCGAGAGTGTTCGCGTGGCGGGCGAGGAGCCCCGAGGCGACGCGGCGGCTCTTGGAGGGCACCGGCTCGGCCATCGACCCGCGCGGCGTCGAACTCTACCAGCGCCTGTTCCAGAAATCGGGCCATGTCGCCGGCACGCTCGGCATGATGGCGAACTGGGATCTGGACGGGCTGCAACGGAAAATCGCGCGGCTTAAAGTCCCGCTCGTGCTGGTATCGGCGGGCAACGACAAAGCCGTGTCGCCGCGTGACGCCGAACTGGTGGCGGCGCGCGTCAAGACTGCGACCGTGCTGGCCCTGCGCAGCGGGGGCCATTTGGTCCACGAGGAGGAACCGGAGCGGATGGCCGAGATCATTCTCGACCTTGCCCGCAAGGTCGGGGTTTTTCCATAAACTACGCATGATCCCAAAAAGTGGCCGGTTTTCGGATAAGATCATGCGCCAGCAAGATGACGCCAAATCGGCATTTGTCAAAACGGATTGACTGAAATATTGTCAACTCATGTTGACGGTTCTCGATCGCGCTATCGTGTCGCCCCCCCCGCTTGCCGAGCGACCCCATGCGGTTGTCATCGGCAGCGGTTTTGGTGGACTGGCCGCCGCCATCCGGCTCGGCGCGCGCGGCTACAAGGTCACGGTGCTGGAGCGACTCGACTATCCGGGCGGCCGCGCCGGCGTTTTGCGACAGGATGGCTTCACCTTCGACAGGGGTCCGACAATCGTCACCGCGCCGTTCCTGTTCGACGAACTCTGGGGGCTTTGCGGCAAGCGCCGCGCCGACCATGTCGATCTGAAAGCCATGAATCCGTTCTACCGGATCCGCTACGACGACGGCGACGAGATCGCCTGCTCGGGCGACGACGCGGCGATGCGGCGCGTGGTGATGCGCGTCGCGCCCGATGACCTCGCCGGCTACGAGGGGTTTCTCGCCAAGGCGCGGCAAATCTGCCGTATCGGCTTCGAGCAACTGGGCGACCAGCCCTTCGGCTCGCCGCTCGACATGCTGAAGATCGCGCCCGACCTGCTGCGTCTCGAGGGCTATCGCAGCGTTTACGGGCTGGTGTCGCGTTTCGTTAAAAACCCGAAACTGCGCGTCATGCTGAGCTTTCACCCGCTGCTGATCGGCGGCAATCCGTTCCGCGCGCCGGCGATCTACTGCCTGATCCCCGATCTGGAACGACGCTGGGGCGTGCATTATCCGATGGGCGGTGTCGGCAGGCTGGTCGAGGGGCTGGTGGATCTCATCGAGGATCAGGGCGGCACGGTGCGCCACGGCGCCAATGTGGGCAGGATTCTCGTCGACAAGGGCCGCGCCCACGGCGTCGAGCTGACCGATGGCGAGGTCGTTTGCGCCGACATCGTCGTCTCCAATGCAGACGCCGCCTGGACCTGTGGCCGGCTTGTCGGGGAGGCCGAGAAAACCCGCTGGGGCGCCGGCAGGATCAGGCGCGCGCGCTATTCGATGGGGCTGTTCGTCTGGTATTTCGGCACCAGAAAACGCTACGATGCGGTCGGGCATCACACGATCCTGCTCGGGCCGCGCTACCGCGAATTGCTGGACGACATCTTCGAAAAGAAGCGTCTGACCGAGGATTTCTCGATCTATCTGCACCGGCCGACGGCGACCGATCCGAGCGTCGCGCCGCCGGGCTGCGACGCCTTCTACGCGCTGTGTCCTGTGCCCAATCTCGACGGCGACATCGACTGGGCCAGCGAAGGCGAAAGGCGTAAGCAGGCGGTGATGCGGCGGCTGTCGCAGACGATCCTGCCGGGCCTGGAACAGGAAATTATCACCTCGTCCTTCGTCACGCCGCTGCATTTCCGCGATGCGCTGCAATCGGAGAAAGGCGCCGGCTTCGGCTTCGAGCCGGTGCTGACGCAGAGCGCCTGGTTCCGTCCGCACAACAAAAGCGAAACCATCGAAGGCCTCTATCTCGTCGGGGCCGGAACGCATCCTGGCGCCGGCCTGCCCGGCGTCCTCTCCTCGGCGAAAATCCTCGACAAGGTCGTGCCCCATGCCTCCGCATTCGCAGCCTGAACCTTTCTCGACGCCGGCCAATTGCGCGGCGTGCCGGCGCTCGATCAAGCAGGGATCGCAATCCTTCTACGTCGCCTCGCTGCTGCTCCCCGTGGCGATCCGCGAGCCGGCCTACGCGGTCTATGCCTTCTGCCGGATGGCCGACGATCTGATCGACCGCGAGGCAAGCGGCGCGAATGCTATTCGCGATCTCGGCCTTCTGCTCGACCGCGTCTATGCCGGGCGGCCGGGCGAAAATTTCGTCGAGCGCGGTTTTGCCGATGTGGTGGCGCGCTTCGCCATACCGCGCGCCCTGCCCGACGCGCTGATCGAGGGGCTGGCCTGGGATGCGGCGGGAAAACGCTACGCGACGCTGGACGATCTCAAGGAATATGCCGTGCGCGTCGCCGGTGCGGTCGGCTTCATGATGACGCTGGTGATGGGCAGGCGCGAGCCGCACGTGCTCGCCCGCGCCTGCGATCTCGGCATCGCGATGCAGCTCACCAACATCGTCCGCGACATCGGCGAGGACGCCGCGAACGGCCGCATCTACATGCCGCTCGACTGGCTTGAGGATAGCGGCGTCGATTTGGAAAGGTGGACAGCCGCGCCCCGCTACACGCCGCAGATCCGGTCGATCGTCGCACGGCTGCTCGGCGAGGCGGAAAGACTGTATAGCCGGTCGCAGGCAGGCATCGCCGAACTGCCCGGCGGCTGCCGGCTCGGAATCAATGCGGCGCGGCTGCTCTACCGCGCGATCGGACAGGAAATCGCGTGCGGCGTCGATCC
>JBGTLX010000344.1:0-4996 GCA_041743855.1 Rhizobiaceae bacterium
GTCTGCCGGATGAAAGCCGGAAATGACGCCGAGCGCCGAATAATAGGCTTCCTCGCGGCCGCTCAGAACGCGTATTTCGGCGCCCAGAATGGCTTCCGCGCGGCGGATGAAGTCGGGTCCGTTTTCGGCCTCGCGCGCGGCAGCAGTCGCGATCACGGGGAGATGTTCGGCCGCGGCCTGTTCGGAGAGCGCGCGGAACCGGCGGAACTCGTCCATCGAGCGGGTGACGGCTTCCGGATCGAGCTTTCCGGTGGAGACTATGCCCCGCCCGAGGCCGGCCAGCATCTTTTCGTTGAACAGAACCGTGGGCGAGCGGGCAATGCCTTCATAGATGACAAGGCGTATCGAGTTCGATCCGATGTCGATGATGGAGATCGGGCGGCGATCCTGAAGCCGCCCTTGGGATCGTGGAATCATCCTGTGGCTGACGCGCTGGTCTTCTTGCGGCGCTTGAATTGCGCGATCTGCTTGGGCGCATGCGATTTCAGCGCGTCACCCCGTCCGGAAAGGCTTGGATTGGTCATGAAGTAATCCTGCGCGTTGAACGGCTCCTCGCCCTCGTCCATGACGATGCGCCGCGAAGTGCCGTCAGCCAATACTTCGAAACTTTGCTGGTTGTCCATGATATTTCCAAGCATGATCTGACCCAGCACCTGCTCATGGACCGTGTGGTTGGTGATCGGAACCATGCATTCGACGCGTCGGTCGAGGTTGCGCGGCATCATGTCAGCCGAACTCAGATAAATGATTGCTTCGTCCGAAGGCAGGCCGTGGCCGTTTCCGAAGCAGAAGATGCGGCTATGCTCCAGGAACCGCCCGATGATCGATTTCACGCGGATGTTCTCCGACAAACCCGGCACCTGCGGGCGCAGGCAGCAGATGCCGCGCACGACCAGATCAATCTCGACGCCGGCGCGGCTGGCCTCGTAGAGCGCATCGATGACGGTCGGATCGACCAGCGCGTTCATTTTCATCCAGATGCGCGCCAGCCGGCCTTCGCGGGCATGAGCGACCTCATCCTGGATGTGGCCCAGGATGCGGCTTCTGAGCGTGTAGGGCGAGAGCGCCAGGCGCATCGTCTCTCCGGGCTCGGCATAGCCGGTGATGAAATTGAAGATCTGGGCAACGTCGCGGGCGATCAGCGGATCGGTCGTGAAGAAGGACAGGTCGGTGTATATGCGCGCGGTAATCGGATGGTAATTGCCGGTGCCCAGATGCACATAATTGCGAAGCCTGCCGTCCTCGCGGCGCACCACCAGTGACATTTTGGCGTGGGTCTTCAGCTCGATGAAGCCGAACACGACCTGCACGCCGGCACGCTCGAGGTCGCGTGACCAGCGGATGTTGGCCTCCTCGTCGAAGCGCGCCTTGAGTTCGACCAGCGCAGTCACCGATTTTCCGGCCTCGGCCGCATCAACCAGCGCCCGTACGATCGGGCTTTCGTTGGAGGTCCGGTAGAGCGTCTGCTTGATAGCGACCACTTCCGGGTCGGCGGCCGCCTGGCGCAGGAACTGGACAACGACGTCGAAAGATTCGTAGGGGTGGTGAACCAGGATGTCCTTTTCGCGGATCGCCGCGAAGCAATCGCCGCGATGCTCGCGGATTCTCTCGGGAAAGCGCGGATTGTACGGCCGGAATTTGAGGTCGTCGCGCGGGACCGCGACGATCTCGGCAATCTGGCTGACGGCCAGCGGACCGGTCAGCACGCTGATGCGCGACGCCGACACGGCGAGCTCGCCGGCGACGAAGTCGCGCAGTTCTTCTGGTATGTGGTTGTCGAATTCGATGCGGATCACCGAGCCGCGCCGGCGGCGCTTCAGTGCGGTTTCGAAAAGCTGCACGAGATCCTCGGCCTCCTCCTCCACCTCGATGTCGCTGTCCCTGATGATGCGGAACGTGCCCGAACCCTTGACTTCATAGCCGGGGAAAAGCTTGCCGATGAACAGGCCCACCGTCTCCTCGATCGGGATGAAGCGGACATGGCCCTTGCGGTCGGGCAACCGGATGAAGCGCTTGAGCGCCGTCGGCAGGCGCAAAAGCGCGGTCATCTCCTCGCCATCCGTCAGATGCCGCAGTTGCAATGCCATGGAGAAACCCAAATTCGGGATGAACGGAAAGGGATGCGCCGGGTCGATCGACAGCGGCGTCAGCACCGGAAACACCTGCTCCAGGAAATGTTCCTCCAGCCAGGCCGCTTCGTCCTTGGCAAGCTGGTCGGAGGTTATGCTTTCGATGCCTTCCTTTTTGAGCAGCGCGACAAGGTCGGACAGGCTGTTTTGTTGATCCTCTTGCAGCCGCCCGACTTCGAGCAACAACTGCTCGAGCTGCTGTTCGGGCGTGCGTCCGTCGGGGCTTTTGAGGGTTATGCCTTCGCGCACCTGGCCGGCGAGACCTGCCACCCGGACCATGAAGAACTCGTCGAGATTGCCGGCCGAGATCGACAGGAACCGCACGCGCTCCAACAGCGGATGCGAGGGGTTTTGGGATTCCTCCAGCACCCGCCGGTTGAACTGGAGCCAGGAAAACTCGCGGTTGACGAAACGGTCGGGATTGCCGGACAGGCCTTCGCTGTCTTGGGTCGCGACATTGATGAATTCGCTTTGGACCGGCCGCAATTCGTTCATGCCCTTGCTCATCCTCTGACTTCCACCGACATCCATAGCCGACTTTCGGCGCAATTTATCCCCTGACAGGGTTTTGCGACAGTTTGATTTCGCAAGCCTTGCAAAGCCTGCGGTTATCCGCCAAACGCAAGGCAGAATGATACATCCTTTTCGCGGGAGAGCGTGATGGCGGGCGGTTCGATACCCCATTTCCAGAATGATGCGGGCCACGCGGCCATCGATGTCGGCGTGAAGGAATTCATGTGCGTGGGCGCCACTCCGCCGTTCGACCACCCGCATATCTTCATCGACATGGGAGCCGACACGGAACTGGTCTGTTCCTACTGCTCGACCCTCTACCGCTACGACCCCACCCTGAAGCCGACCGAAACCCGTCCGGGAAACTGCCTCTACATCGACCGCGCCGCATAGCCGGAGCGGTATCCGTCGAGAACTCGATGGCCAGATCCAATTCCCGCATGGTCGTCGTTGCCGGAGCCGGCATTGCGGGCCTGACGGCCGCGCTGGCGTTTGCCGCACGCGGCTTCGACGTTTCGGTTTTCGAGCGCGCCGCCAAGTTGCAGGAAGCCGGCGCAGGTCTCCAGCTTTCTCCGAACGCGACCCGCATTCTTGAGCGGCTCGGCGTGCTGCCGCTGTTGCTGCCTGGGGCAATCGAGCCCGAAGCGGTGATCCTGCGCGACGCAAGAACTCTCGTCGAACTGGCCCGAATTCCCTTGGGCAATGCGGCGAGAAGGCGTTGGAGCGCGCCCTATCTTGCCTTGCGCCGCGCCGATCTGCAGAGCGCGCTGCTTGCTCGGGTCGGCCAGGAAAGCCGCATAAACCTTGTCACCGGATCGGAAATTTCAAGCGTGGAGTCTGATGCCCAAAGCGTCACAGTGTCCGTCGAGACGGACGGTGATCGCGGCGAAATATCAGCCCTGCTTGCGGTGGGCGCCGATGGCGTGCGGTCGTCCATGCGACGGCTTGCAGGAGGCGCGGAAAGCCGGTTCTCCGGGCAGATTGCGTGGCGCTCGACAGTCGATGCGACAAGCCCCGCCGGGCGGATCATTCAGCATACATGCGACACCGACTGCGTTAGCGCGTTCCTCAGCCCACGATTTCATCTGATCGTCTATCCCGTGAAAGGCGGGACGTCATTCAACCTTGCCGCGTTCACCGCGCAATCGCCCACAACGACAGAAAGCGTCGACACGGCCATCCTCAAAGCCGCAATGCGTCGAATCTCTCCGGCACTCGCGAGGCTTGCCGAGGCTGGCATGTGGACCTGTTGGCCAATTCACACGTTGGATCCGAAGGCGCGCTGGACGGCGCAAGGCGGCATCGCGCTAATCGGCGACGCCGCGCACGCGATGACGCCATTTGCCGCGCAGGGAGCCGCGATGGCCATCGAAGACGCAGAGACGCTTGCATGTCACGTCGCTTCCAGGCCGGGCGATATCACAGGCGCGCTGGCGGACTGGGAAAAGGAGAGGCGGCCGCGCATTATTCGAGTTGCGCGGCGCGGCGCGATCAACCGATTCGCGTGGCATGCGGCCGGTCCCGTCGCCCTGGCGCGCAATCTGTTCCTGCGTATGCGATCCCCTGAAAGCCTCGCCGCCGATCTCGACTGGCTTTACGGCTGGGAGCCGCTTGGCTGATTTAATTATGCAGCCTTAACGACACCGCCAGCGATTGCGGCAACGGGTTCCACCAACCCGTTCGCAGGCCCGCCTCGCGCAACGCCGCGGCAGTCCACGTATTGCAGCCGGCGACCGCGTTGAACCAGCCATTCGCCTCGAAGAAGCCGTCGAAATCGCCGTAGGCAGCGCCTGATATGTGCACCGGGCCGTCCGGCGACGAGCGAAAACTTGCCCGAATGAAGGCGAGCAGCCGGTCATACCCCGCCTCGCTCACATCGTGGCCTGTGATGACGGGTTGCGGTTCGGGAATGTCGCCCGCCACCTCGACATGTATGACAGAACGGTCGAGTGTCAGACCCTTGAACAGCGGGCCGGCCTTCAACTCCGACCAGACCGGCGTGTTGATATAAAACTCCCGGCCGCCCCAGCCGAACACAAGATAGCGCGCCTCGGGAAGATCGGCGGGAATGCCGGCGCTCAGGAGGAAGTCGAAATCCGCGAGAACGGCGGCGTCGAGCCGTATGGCGATGTCGGTGTGGATCGGGTTGTGCAAGAGCAGGATGCGTCGCGGCGCCGTATCGGCGCTTTCAGATGGAAGGAGCGGCCTCGGCGCCAAAGCGCCAAGCAACAGCGCCGCGAAAACGGCCGCCATCGCCAAGCCGAATCGCTTTAGCGCTTTTTTCATTCGGATGATCGTGTCCCCGCATGCGAAACCGTTCGCCGTCTTGCCTCTGATACGACGAAGGCGCGCCC
>JBGTLX010000345.1:0-1857 GCA_041743855.1 Rhizobiaceae bacterium
CCTCGACCAGAAGCAGCGTGGCGGCGAGATTGCCCGAAGGAGTCGCCCAGACTCGGCCGCGCCGGCCGCGCCCGCTTTCCTGACGCTTCGATACCACCCAGAGCCTGCCCGGGTCGCCCGCCTTGGCATGGTCGAGCGCCAGCGCATTGGTGGAACCGACCGTTTCATGCGCTTCGAGCCGGTATCTGTCGGCGAGCGCCGTGAGGGCGAGGAAGAAGGTCATGTGCGCATTATCTCCCCCCTTGTGGGGGAGAATGGATTTTCACGACCTTAGCTGAAGCAGCCCGAAGGGCGTCGCGGAAGCTAAGTCGTAGAAAATCCAAGAGAGGGGAGCGTTTGGCTGGAAAACCCCCTCTCTGGCGATTTCTGGCATTTAGCGTTCGCTGACGGCCTTCGGCCTGCTCCGCCAAGATGCCGAAATCGCTTTCTCCCCCACAAGGGGGGAGATAAAGGCGTGCCTCCATCAAAAGAACGTCCTGGCCGCCGCCGCCGCCATCGTCCCGATCGGGCCGCCGATCAGCACGTAAAACAGCATGAAAGCGCCGGACGCGCCGAGCACGAGCCGCAATTCGCTTGCGATCGGCAGAAAGCCGCCGACCGGTTCGTCAAACCACATGATCTTGATGATGCGCAGATAGTAATAGGCGCCGACGACCGAGGCGAGCACGCCGATGACAGCCAGCACGTAGAGCCCGCCATTGATGGCCGCCAGAAACACGTACCATTTCGCCCAAAAACCGGCGAGCGGCGGAATACCGGCCAGCGAGAACATCAGGATGGTCGCCATAATCGGGTTGGTGGCGGATAGACCCGACAGATCGCTGATCTGCTCGACATTGCCGTCCTTCCGCCGCATGGCGAGGATGAAGGCGAAGGTGCCGAGCGTCATGACCAGATAGATCAGCATGTAGATGGCGACACCGCGCACGCCGTCCTGGCTGTTGGCGGCAAGGCCGACCAAGGCAAAACCCATATGGCCGATCGAGGAATAGGCCATCAGCCGCTTGATGTTCTTCTGCCCGATGGCGGCGAATGCGCCGAGCGCCATCGAGGCGATGGAGATGAAAACGATGATCTGCTGCCAGTCGGGTGAGATCGGCTCGAACGCCCCCATCGTAACCCGTACGATCAGCGCCATCGCCGCCATCTTGGGAGCAGCCGCCAGGAACGCCGTCACCGGCGTTGGCGCGCCCTCATAGACGTCCGGCGTCCACATATGGAAGGGCACGGCCGAAATCTTGAAGGCGAGGCCGGCCAGCACGAAGACCAGGCCGAACACCAGCCCGAGTTGCCGATCCGCGCCCGTAAGTGCGGCGGCGATCGCCTCAAACCCGGTGTTGCCGGTATAGCCGTAAACCAGCGAGATGCCGTAAAGCAGCATGCCCGACGACAACGCGCCGAGCACGAAATATTTGAGCCCCGCTTCGGTCGAGCGCAAATTGTCGCGGTTGATCGCGGCCAGCACGTAGATCGCCAGCGACTGAAGTTCGAGCCCGAGATAGAGCGCGATCATGTCGTTGGCCGAGATCATCAGCATCATGCCGAGCGAGCACAAAAGGATCAGCACGGGGAACTCGAACTTGTCGAATTTTTCCGCCTTTGCGAAGCCGACCGACATGACCAGCGTGACGGCCGAGCCGACCAGCGCCAGCATCTTCATGAAGAGCGCGAACGGGTCCTGGACAAACGCGCTTCCGAAAGCCTGGCCCTGGCCCGAAAACAGCAGCATCCACGCGCCGGCCCCAATCAGGATCGCGACGGCAAGCCCGTTGACCGTGGCGTTGGCGCGCTCGCCGGAATAGACGCCAATCATCAAAAGCGCCATCGCGCCGATGGCGAGGATAAGCTCGGGCGCGA
>JBGTLX010000346.1:0-3442 GCA_041743855.1 Rhizobiaceae bacterium
TTTGTAGAGCGCCGGCCAGCCGGGCGGCAGCGTGACGGCCGCTCCGTCCAGCCGCGCGCCGTGTTCGTCGCCGCCCTTGTGCAGCGGCGCGATTTCGTCAGTCGCGAAACGGCCGGCCTGGTCCAGAATGGCGTCGACGAGGTCTTCCGTGAGATCGCCGAACGCGCCATCGTCGATCGCCTGTTTCAGGCCGGCGACATGTTTCAGCGTAAAGGCGATTTCCTCGACGGGGGCGCGATACATGCCGCTCTTTCTCCCACTGAGCGGACCCAACCGCGAACCGCACTTCCTCCGGCAGAGCTACCGCCTTTTGACGTATACGTCAATTTGGCGACCGTCTTGAAGGTGCCCGACAAGCGCTCAGCATAGCATTACCAGCATCAAGCTTCATTCCCAAATTGTTCATTGCATGATACTTGCACTTGATCCGACACAGTTCCTTAACCACGGAACGGAGAGGGTAGCGTCGGAAGAAGGGACCTCATCCACGTGTTCAGTTCCGCGCATCGGTTTGTTCGAGCAGCGCTTGGCGCAGCCTTACTAGCGGCGCTGGCGGCGCCCGTCGCCGCGTCGGATTTCTCCGAACCGTGGAAGCGGCCTGACCGCGCCCTCGTCGTGGACGCCTACGAATACAATTCCATCGACTGGCAAAAACTGGCCACCGACAAGCGCATCGTCGGTTTCATCAACAAGGCGTCCGACGGGCTGCCGCCCGCTTATTTTTGTTCGGGCAACGAAACCGAATTTCGGCTCTGCAAGGCGTTGTGGAAGCGCCATGCGGTCGCCCGCGAACTCTTCCAGACGCGCAAGGTCGTGGCCAAGGCGCTTGGCTTGGAATGGGGCGCCTACCATCTCGCCAGGCCGGGCAACCCGATCGGACAGGCCAACAATTTCGTCGATTTCGCCGAACCCGGACCCGACGATTTGATGGCGCTCGACATCGAGGCGAACGATCCGGAAAAATGGATGTCGCTGGCGGACGCCGAGGAATTCGCGCGTCACGTCCATCGGCGGGTCGGCCGCTTTCCGCTGCTCTACACGAATGGCGTTACCGCGACGCATATCGCCGCGAACCGTCGGCGCTACCCGCTGCTGTCGCGATTGCCGCTCTGGTATGCCCGCTACAAGCCCGAAATCGGCGTCCATTTTCCGACAGGCAACTGGCAAAGTTATGCCCTGTGGCAGTTTTCCGCGCATATAAATTGCAATGCGCGGCGCTGCCCCTATCGCGTGCCGGGCACGCCCAACGACATCGACGTCAATGTCGCCTCGATGGATGCGGACGACCTGCGCGCGGCGTGGCCGTTCGGCGGCCTGGTCGACTCGTCTGTCGACCTGATTGCATCGGTGCCGCTGCCGATCTCGCGACAGGCCGCGCTCACCGGCAATGTCGCGCTCCAGTTCGCTGAGGTCGAACGCCCGGTGGAAGTCGCCGCCTTCGACTCGATGCTGGCCGACGATGACAGAAACCCGGTCAGCGTCTCGCTGGGTGGAGAAGCGAGGCAGCTCGCGCGCGAGGAGATCGAGACCTATCTGGCAGGCATCAAGCGAACGCGCCATGTCGTCCGCCCGATCGAGGCGCGTTACGCGGACGCACCAGCGAAACCGTATCTGGTCAGTTCGGCGCAGCCGGCGCGCGCATCCAGCCTCGCCCGCAACGACCTGCCCGTCTTTCTGCTGACGACTTCGCGCGGCGGGCTGGGCAAGAATTTCAAACTTCCATACTAAATTTGATCCTTACGCCTGTTCGCGCTCGATGGCGCGCCAGCCAATGTCGCGCCGGCAAAAACCCTGCGGCCAATCAAGCCGATCGACCGCTTCGTAGGCCTTGCGCTGCGCCGCAGCCACGGTCTTGGCCATCGCCGTGACGTTCAGGACGCGGCCGCCATTAGCGACGATGTCGCTGCTGCTTGTCGCAGTGCCAGCTTGGAAAATTTCGACGCCGCCGGCAGACGCCTGCTCCAGGCCGCGGATGATCGAGCCTTTCTCGATCGTGCCGGGATAGCCCTTCGCCGCCATTACGACAGTCAGCGCCGCCTCGTCGCGCCAGCGCGCCGACATATGGACAAGCTGGCCGTCGGCCGCTGCGTTCAGCAGCACCAGCAGATCGTCTTTCAGACGCATCATCAGCACCTGGCACTCCGGGTCGCCGAAGCGGACATTGTATTCGATCAGTTTTGGGCCTTCGTCGGTGATCATCAGGCCGGCAAACAGCACACCGGAAAAGGGCGCACCCATTTCCGCCATGCCGCGCATCGTCGGCTCGACGATCTCGCGCATCGTGCGGTCAATGATGTCCGACGTCATCACGGGGGCCGGCGAATAAGCGCCCATGCCGCCGGTGTTGGGGCCGGTGTCGCCGTCGCCGAGGCGCTTGTGATCCTGGGCCGTGCCGAAGGGCAGCGCGGTCATGCCGTCGCAGAGACAAAAGAAGCTCGCTTCCTCGCCGATCATGAACGCCTCGACCACGACTTGCGAACCGGCTCCCCCGCCTCCGAAGTAATCGTCGATGGCAGCCAGCGCCTCATCCAAATTCATAGCGACGGTGACGCCCTTGCCGGCGGCGAGACCGTCGGCCTTGACCACGATCGGCGCGCCTTGTTCGCGAATATAGGTTTTGGCTGCGCCCGCTTCGCTGAAACGCCGATAAGCGGCTGTCGGGATGGCATAGCGCGTGCAGAAATCCTTGGTGAAACCCTTCGACCCTTCGAGTTGCGCCGCCTGCCTCGACGGTCCGAAAACCCGGATGCCGGCCTGCCGCAGATCATCGCCCAGGCCTGCGACCAGAGGCCCCTCGGGGCCGACCACGACCAGATCGATCGCCTTATCCCGGCAAAAGGCCACCACCGCGTCATGATCCGCCACGTCTAGCGCGACCAGTTCCGCCTCTCGCGCGATTCCGGGATTGCCCGGCGCGGCGTAGAGTTTCGTCAGCATCGGCGAGGCAGCCAGCTTCCACGCCAGCGCATGCTCGCGCCCACCGGAGCCGATGAGAAGGACGTTCATTGGGAACTCACCACGCCTTGGTGTCGTTTGCTTCTCGTTGCTCGGCCTGACGATGGCGCTTCCAGAATCGACGCTTGAACCAACGAAGGTGTTTCCACCATTCCGGCGACGGCGTCAGGTGACCTTTTTCGACATGCGCCATGTTCGACTCCCCGTATTCGGCCTCTATAAGAGAATGTGGGTCCTCGCGATAGCTGCCAGCCTCCTTGAGTCTGCTTGACGCTCTACACTTCGGCTGTCACTCCACGCGGATGGATCAGATACAGTCCAAAACCTCCCAGGGCCGGGTCGCCGACGCGCCGAGCGGGCATTGGGCCTATCGCGTCCTGCCGCGCGGTCTGTGGCCCTACGCCCAGCTTGCGCGCTGGGATCGGCCGATCGGCGTGCCGCTGCTGATGTGGCCGTGCTGGTGGTCGGCCGCCCTTGCCGCAACAGC
>JBGTLX010000347.1:0-3837 GCA_041743855.1 Rhizobiaceae bacterium
TGCGATCGGCCAGCGTCATCGCCTCGATCTGGTCGTGGGTGACGTAGATCATCGTCGTGGCGATGTCCTGGTGGAGGCGCTTGATTTCGCCGCGCATCTCGTCGCGCAGCTGCGCGTCGAGGTTGGAAAGCGGTTCGTCGAACAGGAAAATGCGCGGGTTGCGCACGATGGCTCGGCCAATGGCGACGCGCTGACGCTGCCCGCCGGACAAGTGCCGCGGAAATCGCCCGAGCAGCGGGGTGATGCCAAGCATGCGCGCCGCCTCGCCAACGCGCGTCTCGACCTCAGCCTTCGGCATCTTGCGCGCCTTGAGGCCGAAGCCGATGTTCTTCGCCACGGTCATATGCGGGTAGAGCGCATAATCCTGGAACACCATCGCCACATCGCGATCGCGCGGCCGGAAATCGTTGACCACCTCACCACCGATTTCGATCGTGCCTTCCGAAATGTCCTCGAGCCCCGCAATGGTCCGCAGCAGCGTGCTCTTGCCGCAGCCGGACGGGCCGACTAGCACGGTGAACTCGCCGTCACGTATATCGAGATCGATGCCGCGTACGGCATGGAATGCGCCGTAGCGCTTGTGCAAGCCGATGATCTTGACTTCGGCCATGCTGCTTGTCCTATCCGCGGACGGCGCCGAGCGTCAGCCCGCGCACCAGATGTCGTTGAGCCAGCACGCCGAGAGCGATCGACGGCACGAGGGAGACGATGGCGAGCGCCGCCGCCTCGCCGTACTGGGCGCCCTGGAAGCCGATGAAGGCGCGAAACACGGTCGGCAGCGTAAAGGCGGTGCGGCTGGTCAGGATCAGCGCGAAGAAAAATTCCGTCCAGCAGGCGATGAAGGCGAATACGGCGGCCGCGACGATGCCGGGTGCGGCGAGCGGCACGGCGACACGCCAGAACGCTTCCCACCGCGTGCAGCCGTCGACCAGAGCCGCCTCCTCCATGGATTTCGGCATGCCGCGGAAATAGGCGAACATCATCCACACCGATACCGGCAGCGTGAACACAGTATAGGCGATGATCAGGCCGATATGCGTGTCGTAGAGTCCGACCTGTCGATAGATCAGGAATACCGGCAGCACGATGCCGATGGGCGGCAGGAAACGCTGCGACAGCACCCAGAACGACAGATGCTGACCGCCGGTGTTGTAGCGCGCCAGGCTGTAGGCCATGAGCGTGCCTAACAGGGCCGAAAGCACCGTGGCCGAAAGCGAGATGATCAGGCTGTTGATCAGGCCATCGAGGCCACGATAGGCAAACAGCGCGGCCTCGTAATGGACAAGCGTCGGCGCCGCGGGGAACCAGACTGGCGGTACCGTGAGATAGTCGTCGCTCGGCTTGATCGATGTGTTGAACATCCAATAGAGCGGCCACAGCACGAAGATCAGGAAGAAGCCAAGCAGCAGGATGCGGCCGATCGGCAGCGAGCGGCGCTTCCTGCGGCGGGCGGGCGCGACGGCGACGATCATACCGGCTCCGTCCTGAGCAGGCGCCGGACCAGCAGCGTGACCACGAGCGCCGTGAAGATCAGGAACAGCCAGCTTCCGGCGGTCGCCTGCGAAAGATGAAACTGGGTGAAGCCGACCGTGTAGAGATAATAGGATGCCGTATAGGTCTTCGTGCCCGGCCCGCCCCCGGTCATGATGAAGATGGTATCGAACATGCGGATGGCGTCGAGCAGACGGAAGGTCAGCGCCAGCATGATCATCGGCCCGAGATGCGGCACCGTGATCGCCCAGAAGGCCTGCCAGCCGTTGACGCCGTCGAGTTCGGCCGCTTCGTAGAGGTTTGGCGGAATGGCGGTCAGGCCAGCGAGCAGGATGACGAACATGAACGGCGTCCACTGCCAGACATCGGCGATGATCAGCGAGAAGTAGAGCCAGGGACTTTCGGTCATCCAGCCGATCGTGACCTCGTGCCCAAGCAGTTGCGTGAGGATATAGTTGGTCGGCCCAAAAGGCCGTTGCAGCAGGAGCGTCCAGGCCTGGCCGACGATGACCGGGCTGATGAACAGCGGCACGATCAGGATCGACATGATTACACCGCGGCCTGGAAAACTTCTGACCATCGTCAGCGCGACCAGCAGCCCGAGCACAAACTCGATGGCGACGCTGACGGCCGACAGCCACGCCGTCAGGAACAGCGACCAGCGCGCGACCGGATCGAACACGACGCGCGAGAAGTTCTTCAATCCGACGAAGGCGTGGCCCGGAACCTGGAAGTCGTAGTTGATGAAGGACACGACCAGCGAGAACAGGAGCGGATAGATCGACAGCGCCAGGATGAGCAGCACCGCCGGAGCGACCAGCAGCCATTTGAAGTGGCTGTCCGCCCATCGGCCGAAGCTTGACAGGCGCGGCGGGGCGCCGGCAGCAGTCATTCGGGTGATGGTCAATACAGACACAGCGATTAGCCCCCCTCCACCATGCTTCGAATGGTCCCCCTCCCCCGCTTCGCAGGGGAGGATTGACCACTGCCGCCTACAGCTTCACTGCCATGCCGAGCTTCTCGACCGTATTGTCGGCCGTAGCGCCAGGCAGCTTCAGAAACTCGGTGTAGAAGCCTTTCTGGCTATCGACACCGAGCCGATCGGTCGTCTCGTTCCACTCGGCCGCCGCAGTCTCCAGCGAAGCCTTCGGATCGGCTCCAGCCCACACCGCCGTGCACATGCGGTCGAGGCTGAGGAAGTAGTCCTGCGCGCCCGGCATGATCGGGTCGAGCAGGCCGACATTGGCCGAGGCATTGAGGTTCGCCAAGTACTCCTTGGCGCTCGGAAACAGCGCGCCGTAGAGATCCGACTTGAAGTGGGAGATACGGTAGGGATCGCGCAGCGCGTAAGGCAGCATGCATCGCGCTAGCGAGACAGGCGGCGAACATACCCACTGCATGAACAGGTAGGCCGCTTCAGGATTGGCCGAATCGGCCGACAGCGCCTTGTTGTAGCCCGTCGCATGCTCGGGATTGCCGGGCACCAACGCATAGCCGACCTTGCCGGCTATCTGCGATTGCGGGATGAAGTTGATCGCGGTCGCGGACTGCGAATAGTTGGCAGCCATGCGGCCCGACGGCGGCCAGGAGTAGATCATCGCCACCTTGCCGGTCAGGAACGCGGCCCACAGCGAGACCGCATCGAGCTCGTTGTTGCCGGGGATCGACGCCGCATTCGCGGCGAGCATGTTCTGCAGCGTTTTCACGCCGGCGTCCGAGACCAGGCCCGCCTTCATGTCATCGCCGAACAGTTTTCCGCCATTGGCGCGGAACTGCTGCAGGAAGTCGAACTGGTTGCCCGGGCTGCCGGCTTTGCGGAAATGGCCCGCGCCATAGACGTTGGGCGCCATCTGGTCGGTGATGAATTGGGCGATCTGGGCGTACTCCTCCCAGCTCTTCGGCGGCCCCAGCTTTGCGTTGAACTTCGCCTGATAGGCCTCCACCATCTTCGGATCCTCGAAGATGTCTTTGCGATAGTAGAGGGCGAACATGTCGCCGTCGTCGAAGAAGCCCCAGATCTTGCCCTTGTAGGTCGGCAGCGCCTTGTAGAGCGGGTGGTAGTCTTCGAAATCCGACATGTTCATGTATTTGGCGATGTAGTCGTCGAGTGGTGCGATCACCCCGCCGTCGGCCAGCGAAGGCGTCCATGCGGGCGAGATGTCAAGCACGTCATAGGCGCCCGACCCGGCAATATGTTCGGCGACTGCCTTGGAATATTGGTCGGGATTGGACAGTTCGACGACGTTCGACTTCGTGCCGGTGAGTTGTTCCCACATCGGGCCGGAGAAATTGCGCGGGTCTAGGGCTTGCAGTCCCGCCTCGTAGGTCATGTTGAGGGTGACGCCG
>JBGTLX010000348.1:0-9723 GCA_041743855.1 Rhizobiaceae bacterium
GCCCGAGACATCGGGAAGCCGGATATCGCAGATGACGAGTTCGAGGGCCGGCGCGGCCGCCGGAATGGCGGCGATCGCGTCGCGGCCCGACTGCCACCAGGTCACCCCCCAGCCTTCCAGCTCGAGTCGCTGGACGATCGATCCGCCCATGACAGGATCGTCCTCCACCAGGCCAATTCTCGCGCGCTCAGGCGGCATCGGCATCGGCGTTTTCCCTGGCGAAGGGAATTTCCAGCGTCACCGCCGTCCCTCCGTTCTTTCCTGATGCGATAGTGGCATGTCCGCCGAGTTCGTCAACTACTCGCCTGACCATCCACAGGCCGAGGCCGCGTCCGGCGCGCACTGCCGGTCCCGGATCCCGGTCGACGAGTATGCCGGCGATGTCCGCCGGCATCCCGGCGCCTTGGTCTCCGATCTCGATGACGAGCCGCTGTCCGGTGTTGCTTGCCCGAAGCGAAACGACGCCGGCTTCGGGGGTTACGGCAGTCGCATTGAGGAGGAGGTTAAGCACCGCCTGACGCACCGGGCTGCCCTTGACGGGCAGTTCGCGGGCCCCGCCCCACGCGATATCCCACTCCAGTTGCTGCCGCCTGCGGCGCAATTCCGGCTTGAGCAGCAGCCGGACGTCGTCGAAATCGTCCGCGGTGAGCGGACGGTGCGAGCGCTCCGGCCGATAGGTGGCGAGAGCCGCCTCGACGACATCGCGGATGCCCGCCAGGCCGCGCTCGATCAGGCTAATGGATGTGTCGCGCACGCCAGGCGTCTGTCCGTGCGTCTTGAATGTATCGATGGCATTGAACAGCCCGCCAAGCGGATTGTTGATCTCATGCGCCATGCCCGAGGCGAGCCGCCCGAGACTCGACAGTTTTTCCTCCTCGGCAAGCTGCAGGGCAAGGTTGGCGCGCTCGCGCTCGGCGCGCACAAGCGTGTTGTAGCCATGGAAAAGGCTAGCCACTTCGCCGTCGCCCGAAGGAATGTCGCCCGGCGATATCGGCTCGGCCGCGCCGTGGCCGGCGGAACGCATGTGGTTTTCGAGCACGCGGATCGGGCCGATCATGCGGCGGACGAGCAGGAAGCCGCCAAGGGCGAAGAGAACGGCGACGACCGCATTCGTCACGAGGAGCGTGACCAGGACCTCGCGCCGCTCGGCAAACAAATGAGACACGTCGAATGTCGCATGGATCGCGCCGATGGGCTGTCCCTGAAAGACGAGTTCGCGGCGCGCGAACCCGGTTTTCCTGTCGCCGTCGATCGTAACGGCCTCTGCGCCGTAACGCGAGGCGTATTCGTCGGGAAGCGCCGAATACGCCTGTATCCTGCCGGGATCGGTGGCGGCAAGCACGCGACCGTCGGAGCCGGTGACCACCGTCTCGATCGGGGCCAGCGCCCTGTAGGAGGCCGACGACCTGTCCAGCGCGTCGAAGACCTCCCAGACGTCCGCCCTCAGCACAGCCGGAACGACCGTTGCCGACAGGCCATCGAGATAGGTCTCCGTGAGGCCATTCAAGAAACCCTCTTGGGACCGCGAAAGCCGATCGAGCACCCGTTCGGAAATGGCGGCGCTGATCACCACCATCAACATGGCCACCATCGCCGGCACCCGGAACGAGATCGGGATCGATCGGATGCGTCCCAAAAGGCTCATCCGAATTTCCCCACCACCTCGACCTTCGCGGCGATCGCGTCGAACAGCGAAGGATCGCCGGCAAGGAAACCATCGAGACGCAGTAGGTTGAGGACTTCTAGCCCATCGGCGTCATCCCGCATCGATACCAGCGCCTCGCGCAGCGCCTTGACGCGCGGGTCGCCTGCAAGCGCCTTGGGCGATGCGACTGGCGGAAATCCAAGCCATTCCGATTGGCGCACAATTCTCGTCTGTCGGATAAGATCGGGTTCGGTTTCTCGCATGACCTGGTAAACATAGCCGTCAACGCTGCCGGACTGCGCGAGACCGGATCCGACCGCGCGGATCACATTGCGATGTCCATAGGTGAAGAACGTCTGCGAGAAGAACTGGTCGGGACGCAGCCGGTTTTCGGCCAGCAGCGCCCGTGTAACGAGAAAGCCGGAATTTGAATCGGGATCGGAAAAAGCGTGCACGTCGCCCTTGAGGGCGGTCCAGTCGTTGGTGGGCCGATTGGCGGCGCTGATCAGATAGGATTGGTAGAGAGGTTTGCTTTTCCAGACCGGCGTCGCCACAAGATCTAGATCGCCTTTGTATTGGACATAAGGATAGCCGCAGATCCATGCGGCATGGAGTTGCGATGAGACCAGAAGCGACGTAATCTCCTGATAGGTTCGACGGGTCACAAGTTCGACGGCGCCGCCGATTCTGGATTCGAGGTAGGTTCGCAGGTGAGCGAGCAACTCGATATCGTTCGACAGGAAGACCGGCGTCAGTCCGAACTTGAAGGCATCGCCCTGGACCAGTCCGGGCCGCGGAAACGCCAGCGTCCCGGCCCCGGCAAGAACGAGCCTGCCAAATCCGCGCCGGGTTGGTCTTCGTATGTTCAGATTATTCGAAGCATTGCGCGCCACGAGCCCCTCCTAACAAGCCGTCTGTCGCGTGGAGGAGCATAGCTCACGCTTGATCGGAATGCGATTGTCGCTCTACGTCGCGCACGACGAAAGTTGGCCTCTAGCCCCGCCTATGTATTTGCTCATAGGTTTTGCGATCGAACTTATCTTGAAAGCGTATCGCGAAGAAAGGTGGGACCAACCCTGAGTTGAAATATCTTCGACATGAACTGGCCCCACCTTGGAACGTGCCTATAAGCTTGGGCTTAAGAAGGACGATGGGCTTTCCGACGTGGTAAACAGATGAGCGAAGGCCCATCGGACACATGCATTTCGGTATATCGATAAAACTGAAATCATCGCTCCGCTTGTCGATGCCAGTCTCGCCGAACTTAATCGTTGGGTTGAGGACGTTCACCCTACCCTGAACTAAACATGACCGCGCGTTGAAGTTTTCGAAGTGTTGCGGTGAAGAATGGACAGCGCCGAGAGCGCTTGGCCCGGCGAGGACTGTGATAGGCGTTCTCACTTGCGAACTAGCGCTCGAATTATTCGCGATCATCTCCGATCCTGGTGCTGAGGCGTCCAATCTACGAGAGGGCGGCGAGAGAGGGCCGAGCCGGAACTGCGGCGGGATCGCAAGCTTCGTGAACCAACCGAACCCGTTCAGCCCTGGAGGAAGACGCAGACCGCCGCAATTGCGCTGGCATCAGCATTCAGACGGCACATGCGTCGTATCACCGTTTGTTTCAGAGGATAGCTCCAGCGACGGAAAGGACGCACCCTAGACAGCGAGTGCCTATTCTCGCCCTCCAATATAGGACCTCCTCCGCCACACCCTTCGTGAATCTTCCGCGCGGGCATATGGTGGTTATCCGCGAAAAAGCCAAGCACATCCGGTGTGCATTTCGGCGTGCTTTCGAGTCGTCAAATGCACACCCAGGCCCTGTTTGTTTCTATTTCCCGAAATTACCACCCTCGCCTATTGCATTCAAACCCTTTGGATTATAGGCATTCCAGCGGTCCGGAGTGTAGCGCAGCCCGGTAGCGCACTTGACTGGGGGTCAAGGGGTCGTGGGTTCGAATCCCGCCACTCCGACCATTTAAACAAGAACTTTCCCCAAAATGTCTCGGCTGAAACATGCGATGCAGTCGTTAAGCAACGCAGTGGTAATACATTGCTCGGGCAGAGGCCGTGAAGGCGGGGCGATGTTTTGAACTCCCAATGAAGAGCAGCCGTATCGCGCAACTAAAATAGCGAGCGGAGGCCTGCGCAGTGTTGGTCTCGAGGACTACGGAGCGCCACCGCCGCCGAGCAGGCCCTTCGCCATGTTGGAGCCCGAGGCGCCGCCGCCAGAGAGAAGCTGGCCGAGGAAGCCCTGGTCCTTGCCCCCCGTGGGCGTGGTGCGGGAGATAAAGTCGAATACCTTGCCGTCCTGCAGACCATAATTGGCGATGTTGACGACCCTGCCGTCCTCGCCGAAATACACCGCCAGAATGCGCTGATCGACGATCTTGGCTTTGGCGAAAGCCACCGGCCGCCTGCGTGTCTGCGAGATGTAGTAGAAAACCTCACTGTCGAAGGTCGCCGTGGTCGATGGCGAGCCCAGCGCGAGCAGCACCTGCTCGCGGCTCGATCCGACCGGCACGAGTTCGATGGCTTCTGGGTCGATCACGTAGCCTTGCGTGATCGTTTCGCCCGGCTTCAGGCCGGCGAAGGTTTTGGAGGTGTTGCAAGCCGAAAGGGACGCCGCCGCCAGCAGCAGCGCCAGCGCGCTCGTCGAGCGGTAGGCCGTCGAGGTCTTGAAATTCTGCGAACGCAACAACAACTCCATCCAAAGGCTTGCCGCTCAAGCTTGCACCCGGCGGCAAAAGCGGTAAACCAGCTTCATCGCCGATGCAACAAGGCCACGGCCAAACGGTTCTTCGGGAGACCGCATTCCATGTTCCAGCGCCTCTTCGGCGGCCAACTTAAAGCCAACCGGGCCATCAGCGATGCGCTTTACGCGCGAATCGTGGCGGCCGCGCGGCGGGAGCGGTTTTATTCGCAGTGGAGCGTGCCGGACACGCCGCTCGGCCGCTTCGAGATGCTGTCGCTGCACATGTTCCTGTTCCAGCACCGGATGCGCGGCGAGGACGGAGCGTCGCGCGACATCGCCCAAGCCCTGATCGACGATTTTTTTCAGGAAATCGACCATTCGCTGCGCGAACTCGGCATCGGCGATTCCGGCGTGCCCAAACGGGTGAAAAAGCTGGCGCGCATGTTTTATGGCCGCACCGCAGCCTATGCCGACGCACTTCAGCGCGCCGACCGCGACGCGCTGGCCGCAGCGCTTGCCCGCAACATTCGCCCGGATGCGGGAGCCTGGCCGCAGGCGAGAATGCTGGCAGTCTATGTGGAACAGGCCGCCGCCGCTCTGGCGGCACAGTCTTCGGACGCCATCCGTGCCGGAATCCTAGATTTTCCACAGCCATGACTGCGAAAGGAACTTCCATGCGGCAGGAAACCAGCCCTGTTTCGTTCAGGGCGAATGTCGGAAGGCTACCGGCCAAGGGCTTGCCTGTTTTCGTCGTTGCCGACGCCGAACAGCGCGAAAGGCTCGCCGCGATCCACGGGCTGATCTCGGTCGAGCGCTACCGGGCGGAATTGCTGGTGACGCCGTGGAAACGCAACGGCGTCAAGGTGGGCGGCTTCGTCAAAGCCGATATCACGCAGGCATGCGTCGTCACCTTGGATCCAATCGCTGCCCAGATCCGCGCGACGGTGGACGGGCTTTTCCTGCCGGAGGAGTCAAAACTTGGCCGGCAAGGGTTCAACAGCCCCGGCGAGATCATCCTGGACGCCGACGGCCCCGACAGTCCGGAAATATTTACGGGCGACACGATAGATGTCGGCGCGCTGGCGGAAGAGTTTTTCGGGTTGGGCATCGACCCCTATCCGCGCAAGGCCGATGCGGCGATCAAACACCCCGGCGAGGCCGACGGCGCTCCGGACGGCCCCTTGCAGCAAAAGCTGCGCGAACTTTCCTCCAAATCCTGAACCGGGCTAACTCCGGGACCACATGCCGGTTGTGCGCCGCATGAAAAGCGCTATTTTCGCCGAGCCCTCGCCGCGGCTCGGCAAAGTCGAGCGACGAAACAGCATCGAGAGATGATTTTTTGACAGACCTAGGCAAAAGTGCGAAAGGCGCGCCCCGGGCGTCCACTCGGTTCGGTGCGCCGGCAGGATGGCCGCTCGCCTCTTGCGGTGAGGCGGCGCGCTTTGCAGCGCAAACTCGGTTCGGTTGCTTCGACCGGAAAAGGCTCTCGTGATCAGGATTTCAATCGACGCGATGGGCGGTGACCACGGCCCCTCCGTGATCATTCCCGCATTGATGAAGGTCGTCACGCGGCGCAGCGACGTGCGCTTCCTCATCTATGGCCGCGAGGACGCCGTGCGCCCGGTGCTGGCCAAATATCCCAGGGTCGAGGCGGTCAGCGAACTGATCCACTGCGAAATCTCGGTCAGGATGGACGACAAGCCGAGCCAGGCGCTGCGCCACGGACGCTGGAAGTCGTCGATGTGGAAGGCGATCGAGGCGGTCAAGGCCGGTCAGGCGGACGCCTGCGTGTCAGCGGGCAACACCGGCGCGCTGATGGCCATGTCGCGCTTCTGCCTGCGCACAATGGCGACCATCGACCGGCCGGCCATTGCGGCGATCTGGCCGACAACGCGCGGCGAGAGCGTGGTGCTCGACGTCGGCGCCACGATCGGCGCGGACGCGCATCAGTTGATCGACTTCGCCATTCTGGGCGCGGCCATGTCGCGCGCTTTGTTCGACATCGAGCGGCCGACCGTCGGCCTGCTCAATGTCGGCGTCGAGGAGATCAAGGGCCAGGAAGAGGTCAAGGAGGCCGGCGTCCTTTTGCGCGAAGCAGGCCTGATGTCGATGAGCTATCACGGCTTCGTCGAAGGCGACGATCTCGGCAAGGGCACGGTCGACGTAGTGGTGACCGAGGGTTTTGCCGGCAACATCGCGCTGAAGACAGCCGAGGGCACGGCGCGCCAGATCGCCGGCTATCTGCGCGCCGCGATGAACCGCACCCTGATGGCCAGGATAGGTTACGTCTTCGCCAAAGGCGCGTTCGATTTGCTGCGCGAGAAGATGGACGTGCGCAAAGCCAATGGCGGTGTTTTCCTCGGGCTGAACGGCATCGTCGTCAAAAGCCATGGCGGCACCGACGACGAGGGTTTCGCCGCAGCCATCGAGCTTGGCTATGATATGGTGCGCAATGGCCTGCTCGATCGGATCGAAGCGGATCTGGATCTTTTCCACGCGCGCCATCCGAGAAAGCCGCCAGCAAGAATCGTCGCTGAAGACGACAAGGAATAGATGACGTGATCAGATCAGTCGTGCGCGGCGTCGGCTCCGCACTGCCCCGCCGCATCATGAAGAACACGGATTTCGAGGGCGTGCTCGAAACGTCCGACGAATGGATCGCGCAGCGCACCGGCATCCGGCAGCGCCATATCGCCGCCGACGACGAAACCACCGCCTCGCTCGGCGAAGCGGCGGCGCGCGCGGCACTTCACCATGCCGGGCTGCTTGCTGCCGACATCGACCTGATCGTGCTGGCGACATCGACGCCCGACAACACCTTTCCGGCCACCGCCGTGGACATCCAGAACCGGCTCGGCATGCATCACGGCTTCGCCTTCGACATGCAGGCCGTTTGCAGCGGTTTCGTCTATGCCGTCGCCACGGCCGATCTCTACATCAAGGGCGGGCTCGCGCGCCGCGTGCTGGTCATCGGCTCCGAAACCTTCTCGCGCATCCTCGACTGGACCGATCGCTCGACCTGCGTCCTGTTCGGCGACGGCGCCGGCGCCATTATCCTGGAAGCGGCCGAGGGCGACGGCACGCTTTCCGACCGGGGCGTCATCGCCGCCAGCCTGCGCTCCGACGGCGCGCACAAGGACAAGCTCTATGTCGATGGCGGGCCGTCCACCACGGGCACGGTCGGCGTGTTGCGCATGGAGGGCCGCGAGGTCTTCAAGCATGCGGTCGGCATGATCACCGATGTGATCGAGGCGACGTTTGCGACCGCCGGCATCACCGCCGACGATCTCGACTGGTTCGTGCCGCATCAGGCCAACAAGCGCATCATCGACGCATCGGCCAAAAAACTCGGCATCCCGGACGAAAAGGTCGTGGTCACCGTGCATCTGCATGGCAACACGTCGGCCGCCTCGGTGCCGCTGGCGCTTGCCGCGGCGGTCGTCGACGGTAAGATCAAGCAAGGCGACCTGGTGCTGCTTGAGGCCATGGGCGGCGGTTTCACCTGGGGCGCGGTGCTCATCCGCTGGTGAAGCGCATCCGCTCTGGTCGTTCGAATTGCGTCATTGCGATCAAGCGACGGTTAACCCTGCCGGCCCGGCCCTGTGGACAGAATTGACCCGGCCGTTCTCTCCTTGACCTCGCCGGGCCAATTTCCTAACGTCCTGGCGTTTGTAACGATTACAGTTTTCAGGATGGTTGGGTTGCCGCATGGGGGGAAAGACACTGACGCGCGCCGATCTGGCCGAGGCCGTTTACCGAAAGGTCGGCCTGTCACGCACGGAATCCGCGGCGCTGGTCGAATCCGTTCTTGATGAAATCTGCGAAGCAATCGTGCGCGGCGACACCGTCAAGCTGTCGTCCTTCGCGACGTTCCATGTGCGCTCGAAAAACGAGCGGATAGGCCGCAATCCCAAAACCGGCCAGGAAGTGCCCATCCTGCCGAGGCGCGTGATGACGTTCAAGGCGTCGAACGTGCTCAAAAGCCGCATTTTGCGCACGCACCAGACCAACAAGACCAAGAACGGCAAATAATCGGCAGCCCTGGATCGCCGTGAGTCCTTTCGGACTCACAAAGGACGATCTAACACTTTGAATGAGCATCGGATAATCCGAAAACCGGATTCCACTTTTCGGTCCGATGCTCTAGCCGCCGTTCGGTTCGGGCTTGTAAAACCGCACGCAAACCGCTGAAATGATCCGCGATTCGGCTGTGCCCACCTATCAGTTGCGTTGGCGATAGAGCCGAAAGAGCGAAAGCAGCACCCATGGACAAGAGCCCCGACGCGTTCCGCACAATCAGCGAAGTCGCCGAAGATCTCGATCTGCCGCAGCATGTGTTGCGCTTCTGGGAAACGCGCTTCACCCAGATCAAGCCTATGAAGCGCGGCGGCGGCCGGCGCTATTACAGGCCGCAGGATGTCGAACTGATCAAGGGCATCCGCCACATGCTCTACGACCAGGGCTATACGATCAAAGGTGTGCAAAAACTGTTGCGCGAGAACGGCAACCAGTTCCTGGTCGCTGTCGGCAGCGGCGACCGCGCGGCGGTGGAGGCCATCGCCCAGCGCAAGCAGGCGGAAGCCGCTCCGCCGGCCGGAGCGACGCCCCGTGCTCCCGACGACGAGATGCTGGTCGGCGAAGCCAAGGTCAAGCCGTCCCGCCGCTTTTTTGGGCTCGGCAAGGGCGAGGACGACGGTCCCGTGCAGCCCGGCGACGGCAAGCTGTCGCGCGACAACCGCGCGCTTTTGCAGGAAGCGCTGTTCGACCTGTTGGAATGCAAGCGGCTGCTCGATCAGGTCCGGTAGCGGCCCCGAGACAACCACCAAGTCGGAGGTAGCTCGTTAAGCCGACTGGCGCAACGCCCAAGCGCGTCATCCCGGCCGAGGAGCGAAGCGACGAAGAGCCGGGATCCAGATTTGTGAGATCTGTTGGCCAAAAAGAATGGATCCCGGACACCAATTTCTCGCTCCGCTCGAAATAGGCTCCGGGATGACGATCGTGTCTGCTTGATCGGCCCAAACCGTCAAGGTCGCGATGCGAAAAAACAAAACCCGCGGGATCGCTCCGGCGGGGTTTGTTTTCGGATCGAAGAGAAGCAAGATTATCCGTGGGCGAGAACCGCCAGCAACAGCAGCGCCACGATGTTGGTGATCTTGATCGCCGGGTTCACGGCCGGACCGGCGGTGTCCTTGTAGGGATCGCCGACCGTATCGCCGGTGACCGACGCCTTGTGGGCTTCGGAACCCTTGAGGTGCCTGACGCCGTCCTTATCGACAAAACCGTCCTCGAACGATTTTTTCGCGTTGTCCCACGCGCCACCGCCCGAGGTCATCGAGATGGCGACGAACAGGCCGTTGACGATGACGCCGAGCAGCGATGCGCCGAG
>JBGTLX010000349.1:0-4015 GCA_041743855.1 Rhizobiaceae bacterium
CGCCGTCATACAGGCCGCCGCCGGCGCCGACATCATCGCGCCCTCCGACATGATGGACGGGCGCATCGGCGCAATCCGCGACGCGCTCGATGCCAACGGTTTTCAGGACGTGGCGATCATGTCCTACGCCACCAAATTCGCCTCGGCCTTCTACGGACCCTACCGCGAGGCGATCGGCACATCCGGCCTGCTCAAGGGCGACAAGAAGACCTACTACCTCGATCACGCCAATTCCGACGAGGCCGTGCGCGAAGCGGAGCAGGACATTGTCGAGGGCGCCGACATGCTGATGGTCAAGCCCGGCCTGCCCTATCTCGACATCATCCGCAGGCTAAAGGAAGAGTTTGTGATGCCGACCTTCGCTTATCAGGTGTCGGGTGAGTATTCGATGATCAAGGCCGCCGCCGCCAATGGCTGGATCGACGGCGACAAGGCGATGCTGGAATCGCTTCTCGCCTTCAAGCGCGCCGGCTGCGACGGCATATTGACCTACTTCGCCCCGCAGGTCGCGGAGATGCTTAGAGCATCGGCGTGAACCCGGGTCGACTTCTGGTTCTGGCCGGCGGCCTGTGCGGCGCGGCGGGCGTCGCGTTCTCGGCCGCCGCCGCGCACTCCGGCGGCGACAATGTCGGCACCGCCGCGTCGTTCCTGCTGATGCATGCGCCAGCGTTTGTCGCCGTCGGCCTTATCGGCGGGGGCAAAGTGCCGCGCATCGGAAGCTGGGTCTTGCTGATCGGTCTGCTGCTCTTTGCCGGCGATCTTCTGATGCGCGACTATGCCGGCATGCGGCTGTTCCCGATGGCCGCGCCCGCCGGCGGCCTGCTGCTGATCGGCGGCTGGCTGATCATCGCCGTCTCCGTCTTCGCGCGGCCAGCGGAAAAATGATCCCCTGGGCTCAGCTTGGCAGCGCCAGCATTCCCGGCGGCGGCGAACTCCGCCTCAAACAACGCGGCGCTGAGTTTTCGATCAGGCTTGGCGCGAACGAACTGATGAACAGCCGCCTCAGCGGATCGGAAGAGGCGCTGGCCAGCCTGTCCTGCCGGAAAATCCGTGATCGCCCTGCCCCAAAAATCCTGATCGGCGGGCTGGGCATGGGTTTTACGCTGCGTGCCGCGCTCGCAGAACTCCCCGCCGACGCCGGCGTCACCGTGGCCGAACTCGTGCCAGCCGTGGTGGCATGGGCGCGAGGGCCGATGGCGTCCATCTTCGGCGGCAGCCTCGGCGACCCGCGCGTCGCCATCCACGACGGCGATGTCGGCGACCTGATCCGGACGGGCAAGGCGAGTTACGACGCGATCCTGCTCGATGTCGATAACGGACCCGAAGGTATGACCACCGGCGCCAACGACGCGCTCTACGATTTTGCGGGATTGTCGGCCGCGCGCGATGCGCTGCGCCAGAACGGCGTTCTCGCGGTCTGGTCGCAGGGTCCCGACGATAATTTCGCGCGGCGGCTGCGCAAGGCAGGGTTCGCCGTAGAAGAAGTCAAAGTTCGGGCCAACAAGGGACGCAGCGGCGCGCGCCATGTCATCTGGATCGCCGAAAAAAACTCCCCCGTCGCGACCACCGAATAGGCATGGTCAGGTGACCTGGAAGCTCGGCCGTCCACGCTCGCTGGAGCGGCTCGCTTCAAATCAGAATCGCTGCGCCGCTCGATCTCTTTGTTGTCGCATCCGATTTATCCGAAAACCGCTTCGCACTTTTCGGTCCGATGCTTTAGTCTTCAGCTGTCGTCATCCGGAATTTTCAGGAGGAAGCCGCAGGCCTTGCAATGAACGGCGTCCGGATCGTGGCGTTGCAGCGCGCATTGCGGACACGAGAAATGCACCTTGTTCGGCCGGAAGATCGACTGCGCCAGCCGCACAAAGAGCGAGATGCCGATGATCATGGTGACGACGGAGGTGAGCTTGCCCCAAATGCCGGGCAGAACGATATCGCCGAAGCCGGTGGTGGTGACGGTCGCCACAGTGAAATAGAGCGCATCGACATAACCGGCGACCCCGGCTCCGGTGCGGAAGAAGAACGTGTAGACGAAGCCGGTGACGACGAAGAGAAACGTCAGCAGGTTGATGACTGCATGGGTGGCTTCACGCCATTCGCCATAGCCCCGACGCATCAGCGGCTGCCACAAGAGGCCGCTGCGCGACAGCGACCACAGGCGCAGGATGCGAAGGAAGCCGAGATTGGACAAAGCCTGTGGCATCAGAAGGGTGAGCAGGATGAAGACGTCCACCCAGAAGGTCGGCCGCCTGATCATGGCGCCGACGCTCGACGCCGCCAGTGTCCGGGCTGCTATGTCGAGAGCGAGCAGCACGGCGACCGAGTAGTCCAGCCAGAGGAAGGTGGGCGATTCCAGCAGCACCGGCGTCGCCACGAAGAACGCGATGATGGCGAGGTCGATGATGATGATGGCAAGCTGGAAGCGTATCGCAGCCGGCGTCCGACCGTGATAAAGCTGACGCAGCGCCCTCCGGATTTTGCGGAGTTTTTCGCCTTCCGGGGCCGCGCCTGCATTTTCCATCGTCATGGCCCGCGCAACGCCGATACCGGGGCCGGTCCGGATCTCAAAACGACCTCAGGCCGCCACGATTTCTTCGCGCGCCTTCGCCCCAAGCCGCTCCGGCGCCTGGCTGTCTCAGACATATTTCCGCCAGTCGTGCTCCTCCTTGAACCCCAGCACTTCGCGAATCTTGCGGTTCGACAGCGGGGCCTCGCGCTCGCCCAAGGGCCGCTTGATTTTGGTGCCGGGCGCATATTTCTTCAGGAACGCCTCGGTCGGCTCATTGGCGGTGATCGTGTCGTTGACCGCGTTGAAAACCTGGAAGCCGAGCCCGTCCTTCTCCAGGCACAGATGCACGATCTGGCCGAGGTCGCGTGCGTCGATGTAGCTCCACGCATTGCGTTTTCGCGAGGGCGGGTTGGCGAGAAAGTCCGGAAACATGCTGTATTCATGCGGCTCGATGACGTTGCCGATGCGGAGTGCGTAGATATCCGCGCCTGTGCGCATGGCGAAGGCGCGCGCAGTCTTCTCGTTGACCACCTTGGACAACCCATAACTGTCCATCGGGTCGATGTCGTAATCCTCCTCCAGCGGGAACTCGTGATAATCCTTGTCGCCTTCGGCGAAGCAGACGCCATAGGTCGTCTCGCTCGACGCAACGATGACCTTGCTTATGCCGAGCTTCGTCGCCGCCTCGATGATGTTGTAGGTGCTGACGACGTTGGCCTTGAACGTCTCGTTGTCCGGGTTGATCAGCACGCGCGGAACGGCGGCGAAATGCACCACGGCGTCGATCTTGGCCGGACCCTTGCCGGTCTCGAAACCCTGGAAATCGAAATGCATCGACAGCGCGTTGAACACCTGGCCGCTGTCGGTCACGTCAGTAATCAGCGTGTTGACGCCGGGACAGTCCAGCGGCTTCAAATCGAGGTTCAGGATGTCGTGCCCCTTGGCCTTCAGCCACGGCACGACATGCTTGCCGGCCTTGCCCGAGCCTCCCGTGAAGACGATGCGCTTACCCATAATTTTTTCTCCATATTACTCTACGGGCGCCGCGGCCGGATTGAGCCGCGCGCCCATGCGGTTCCAGGCGTCGAGCCCGGCGATCTTTAGGCTTCGGCGAGCGTCGGATAGTTGAAGGGATCGTCCCGTATGCACCGAGACGCCGCCGAGCCGCCAGCCCTTGTCGACCACCAGAACCGATTTGCCGAGCGTGGCCGACTGCACCGCCGCGCGCCGCCCGGAAGGCCCGCTGCCGATGACCAGCATGTCGTAGTGATCCATTTATGGCCCCTCGAACCGCGCGTGGTTTGCGGCGCGCACAACTAACGTCATCCGCCCCTGCAACTCAACGGGTCGGCGCGGCCAAAGTGCCGGCAACGCGAACCATCTTGAATTTTCGCCGGTTTTTCACCATCTGAATCGTCGAAGGCGCGGCCGCATGGCTGTCGCGCCACCTTTTTGGGAAACGATCATGAGCAGTACAATCGACGGCGACATCACCCAGTCACGGCT
>JBGTLX010000350.1:0-3825 GCA_041743855.1 Rhizobiaceae bacterium
CGCGTGCATCGCGCCGCCCATGATCGCAACCAGGTTGATCACCGCATCGGCACCGGCGACCGCAGCGGCGACGCTGTCGGCGGCGGTGACATCGGCGCGGACGATGTCGATCTGGCCGATCCCGCCCAACGGCTGGAGGAAGAAGGCGGCTTTGGAGTCGCGCTGGGCAACGCGGACCCTGACTCCAGCCTTCAGCAACATCTCGCACACGTAGCGACCGATGAATCCGCCGCCGCCGAACACGGTGACGAGGCGAGGGGTGGAGTTGCGCATGGCGCTGTCCCTAGCGTTGCCCCAAGGCCGTTGACAAGCCGCGCCGCGCCCCCCTAAGCGCCGCCGCCTACCCAGACGACCTAGAGTGCCCAGGTGGCGGAATTGGTAGACGCACCAGCTTCAGGTGCTGGCGCTCGCAAGGGCGTGGAGGTTCGAGTCCTCTCCTGGGCACCATTTCCCTATTCGCGATCGATCGCTTTATCTTGGAAAAACCCCGAAAATCAGCTATTAAAGTGGTTCGACCGGCCGCGTTGTTCGCCCTCGTTCGTGGCCAACCGCTCCGAATCGGGGGCCACTTTGGGGGCCACTTAGAATTACGTTTTGGAAGTGGCCCCCAAATGGCATTATCAGACACAGCGATTAGAGCTGCGAAAAACGGCCCAAGCCCGATCAAGCTTTTCGATGCGAACGGACTGTTCCTCCTTCTGCAGCCGTCTGGCGGGAAGCTTTGGAGGTTGAAATACCGATACGCAGGTAAAGAGAAGAAGCTGAGCATCGGGAGATATCCGGATGTAAATCTCAAAGAGGCCCGCCGCCGCCGCGACGAAGCCCGTGAAATGCTTGCGAACGGCCTTAATCCGGAAGAGCAGAAGCGAATACGAAAGGCGGTTGAGCCCAGAGCGCGGCGATGACGTTTGGTGTTGTGGGAGAAGACTACCTCACGAAAGCTGGTCGAGAGGGGCGTGAGGCTGTCACTAGTGCGAAGAGCCGGTGGCTAATGTCACTAATGACCGCAGATCTCGGGCAGCGGCCAATAGCAGAGATAAAGGCTTCTGAGCTCTTGCGGTGCTGAAGAAGGTGAGGCCAAAGGCACCTCGAAACAGCGCGGCGTATGAGGTCGCTCGCAGGTCGAATCTTTCGTCATGCGATCGCCACCGCGCGTACCGAGAATGATCCGTCCAGCCAATTACGCGGCGCGTTCATTGCGCCCAAAGTCGTACATTATAGCGCCTTGTTTGACGAAGTTTCTGTCAGTTCGCTTCTTCGTGCCATTGAAGGGTATAAAGGCCAGCCCCTCACTTCCATAGCATTGAGGTTGACCCCGCACGTTTTCGTTCGGCCTGGCGAACTCCGGCGAGCTGAATGGAGTGAGTTCGACCTCAAAGGTGCGTTGTGGACGATTCCGGCAACGAAAATGAAGATGCGCGAGCCTCATTTGGTGCCACTTTCCAGACAATCGATTGCGCTCTTAGAGGCCGCTAAGGCGCTGAGCGCGGATCAACGCTACGTATTCTCGTCACTCTATCCTGGGGATCGCCCTATGTCGGAAAACACGATCAACGCGGCGTTGAGGCGGCTAGGCTATACAAGTAGCGAGATGACGGCCCATGGTTTCCGTGCCACCGCCAGCTCCTCATTGGGATGAGAGAGTCCGCATGGCTCAGTGGTGGAGCGATCATTTGGATCGAATTGCGCGACAAACCGGCGCTGGTCGACTGATCGATGGCGCCCGCTGCAGCACGGCGTTGAGCCGATCGCTGTTGGGCGCGCGGCAGCCGAGATTATGGTCGAGCGCGGCCCTGGTTCCGTCGCGCGCGGTTCACACGATCTTGGTGTCGGACATGTTGGTCGCCCCGAAGTAAGCTGATCTCGGTCAACGCCTCTCGGATTCCGAGAAGCAAGGCACCGGATCGGATCATTGGAAGCGTCGACGGGTCCATCGAGTGAGGAGTTTACCGGTGTTTCAAGTGAAGGAGGCTGACGACAAGGTCTCCGCCGAGGCCGAGCTCAAGGACGAAAGCCCGGGGCCGGTGATCCTCATCAACACTTTGCACGTCCATCCTGGTGACGTGGACGCCTTCCAAGAGGCGCCTTCAGCCTGTCGCCTCGTCGCCATCGTCGTCCGGCAGAGGAATTTGTCCACTGGCAAAACGGTGCGACTGGCGGATGATCTGCCAAACGACGTCGAGTTCTGCTTGATCGCGTGGGCCGTACACCATGACGGTGGTCGATGGCCCGGCCTGGCCGGCAAGCGGATGGCGCTCGGCCCAGCCCGCCGATTTGGCGATCTCACAGCTTTCGGGGTCGAGCACGAGGTGCAGGCTGCCGTCGTAGCGCGGGTGCAGATGCACGAACTCGCGGCCGACCATGAATGCCATCGGCGACCGCCCCTCGCCCTGCATCCACAGCGCGCGCGAACCGGGCGGCGCGATCCCGCTGTGTCGACCTTCGGTGGCGGGCAAGCTGGTCATTCGCTCCCACAACGCATTCTGCAAGGCTTCGGGAGCGTTCTGCTCGAGCTGCTCGTGCGGATTGGTCGGGGTGGTGCGGGGCCGCGACCCTTCGCGGCGGGGTAGTTGCATCGGTGGGTTGTTACTTGGTGCGCTTTGCATAGTGGTCCCTTTCGGCAGCATCGATCTCGCCGCCACCATCATGTGGTGGTTGTGAGTCCCAGCCCTAGCACTCAATTAGACCGCGAAGACCTGATCTCGATCAATCGCGGTTACGGATCAGCGTGCAATACGAAGGCGGTTCGTCGGTCTGCTAGGTCGATCAAGGGACCCACTCTTTGCCTAAATTAGCCGGCATTTCTTCCTATTCGGAACAAGAAAATAGAAGGAGAACGGTTATGGGTATTGCCACAGATCATTCACCAGCTCGTTACGGCGGAATGTCATCTTATAGTTTATGGGAAATCGACGTACGGCTGTTCGATGATTCGATGAAAGAAATCGACGCTTGGACCTGTCGACAAGACCTCTGGATTACAGACAAACAGTTCGCCGTGCGGCTGACCCGTCTCGGCAGCGCTTCTCCGCCTTACGAAGATCGTGGTGAGGTTAGCGGCGGCGCCGTGATCAATGGCACGTCAGGTTTCGGCGGCAAGCTGACCGGCGTTCTCCTGAAGAACAACGGGACATTCCTTGATGGCCGCGGCGGCACCTCCGACACGCTTATGGTCGCCACTCAGACGGGCGAGGACCATTATCGATGCTTCAGGAGGTTCGAAGTCAGGGAGCCGATCTCGCTGTGGGGTACTGACGTCGTGCCTGGCACCTACTATGCGACGACCGAGGATCAGATAACGAGTAAGTCCGATGAGCCGCCGGCTGATATGCGCACTCCTTGGGTAGCCTGAGATCCCCGTCGACGATGTGGGTACGGGCGAAGGCCAATGCCGATCCCACTCGGCATCGGCTCGTACCCTCTCCGGGCAGCGGCGTCGCCATGCCGTTCCTGTTCCGCAAGGTAGCCGTCGCATACGTCTGCCGCGCCTGATCGATTCTGAACGCAAGGGCCGACCGATGTTGAACCTCAATTCAATCGCCGTAGTGCTTGCCTCCGCCCTGCTGGCGGGGGGCCCAGCCTGTCGCAGCTCAGGCCGGAGCGCCGAGACAATCGGCGAGACCTGCGCCTGCCGCGACCATCGTCGAGACAAGGATCAAGGTCGGCGAACAGCAGGTTCGTTATCTGACGGCCGGCTCGGGCCCAACCACGATCGTGCTCCTTCACGGCTGGCCGCAGAGTTCGCACGAGTGGCGGAAGGTCATGCCGCTGCTTGCGGACCGCTACACCGTCATCGCGCCGGACCTGAGAGGCGTCGGCGGAACG
>JBGTLX010000351.1:0-3378 GCA_041743855.1 Rhizobiaceae bacterium
CCGCCAGCAACGGCCTGCCGCGCGATCATACGAAGAACAAGAGTTGGCAGGCTTTGGCTGCACGCCGCGGTTTCGATCCAACCGCCTCGGAACTCGACCTCCTCGATCTCGAACTGGAATTGAATCTTTTCCGCGCCCTAAGTCCTACCCAGGCCCTCGGTGCGGGGCTGACCGTTTACGCGGAAGACCGGGACATGGCGGAGCAGGCCGTAAATTCGGTGGAGTTCTTTCGCAACGAGTCGTGCGGCAAATGTGTGCCCTGCCGGCTGGGCGCACAGAAGATGGCCTCATTGGGATCACACCTGCTTAGTGGGAAGATTCGCGCCGCCGATTGGAAGAATGAAATCCTACCATTGATCAAGGAGATGGGCACAGCGATCGAGTTAGCGTCTATCTGCGGCCTCGGCCGGTCGGTTCCTATTCCGCTCAAGACGGTCGCGGCCTTCTTCCCGGAAGACGTCGCGAAACATTTATCGGGTAACGGGGCAGCTTCGGCTGAGAAAACTGCATAGCATATGGCCCAAGCCTCCGATTTTGTTGCCGGCCTCTTCGTTCGTGACGATGACGAAGATTTGTTCAGCCGCGACATCAACGGACAACTCGTGCGGCTCGATTCTCCGACCGAGTCCGACTACGAGAAGAAAGTCACGCTGCAGATCGACGGTGCTGCCGTGACCGTGCCGCTGGCGGAACCGTTGACCGATGCCAATGGCAATATCGTGGTCGACCTCGAAGGGCGCACGACACCGCGCTACACCACAATCTATGACGCGGCGCGCAAGCTCTATGTCGAAGAGATCGGCGACGAAAAGAAGATTCCTATTCCCGTCCTCTGTCATCAGCCGCACATGAACCCAGTGGCGGTCTGTCGTCTTTGTCTCGTTCAGATTTACGGACAAAAACGCGGCAAGCGGGCGGCGGAGCGGAAGCTCCTGCCTGCCTGTCAGCATCAGGTCAAGGAAGGGATGGAAGTTTTCACGATGAACGCTCCCGGCGCCGATGGCGATCGCGTCCGGCAGACCGTGAAGGTCGTGACCGAGATGCTGGCGGCGGACCACTTGAAGCCGGCCAGTCCGCCTGAGCTGGAACAAGAGTTCGCGCAATTCAACGAGCTAAGGCAAATGGCGGAACGCTGCGGGGCGGATGCGTCGCGCTTCCGGCGTGAAATCTTGTCTGACCCGCCACCGCCTGCGCGTCCCCTCGCCGGCCGGCGCGACTTGGACTCCTCGTCGCCCGTTTTCCTGGTGGATCACAGCGCCTGTATCCTATGTGATCGCTGTGTTCGCGCCTGTGACGATGTCCGCGAAAATCATGTCATTGGTCGGACCGGAAAGGGAACGACGGCCGGCATTGGATTCGACCTCAACGTCCCGATGGGCCGGTCGACCTGCGTACAATGCGGCGAATGCATGGTCTCGTGCCCAACCAGCGCCATCACCTTTAAGCCCGTAGCCGCGGTTAAGGTCGTCTCGCGCGGCCGGTCCTCCCAAGTGCTGACGCCAAGAGAACTGACTTCCGATCCTATCTTCGCCGGAATCCCGCCGAAGTTCCTGCTCTGGCAACGCGGGCTGGTCATCCGGCGGAGAGTTAGAGCCGGCCAGGTCCTATGTCGCCAGGGAGATCCGGGTAACACCGCTTTCATTATCCGAGAAGGACGTTTCCGGGTGAAAGTCTTCCCCAAGTCGCAATCAGGACGCAGCCTGTCATGGTTTGGCCGGCAGAAACCGATCAAGCGAGAGCGGACTCCGGCTGATGTCATAATCGGGGAAATGGCCTGCCTGAATGGCACCCCACGCACGGCCAATGTCACTGCACTCGAAGACGGCGAAGTCTGGGAGATCCGGCGCAATGTCCTTGATCGGCTCATGCGACTTCCCAGTCAGCGGCAAAGATTCGAAGCCGAATATCGCAAGAGCTCTCTCGACCTGGCGTTGCAGAATACCGATCTCTTCAGCGACATCGATCCACAGGAATTTGCGGACATTGTCAATTATCTGCGGGAGCGGGTAAGTTTCGTTCGGGTTCAGGCTGGGCAAACTCTCTTCAAGGAGGGAGAGATCGCGAACCACCTATATCTTGTTCGGCTTGGTCACGTCCGGGTCGGGGTGCAACAACACGGCAAGGAAGCCAAGATAGTCACCAAAGGTCCCGGCACCATCCTGGGCGAGATCGGTTTGCTCGCCCTCTCCCTGGATGATGAGCGACGAACGGCTGAAGAAATCGACCGGACTTTAAAACATAAACTCGATCTGGGCGGTGACGATTTATCCTCGGTCCTTCCAGCCGGGGTCCGTAGCGCCACTTGCTCCGCCTTGAATCAACTGGAGTTGGCGCAACTCAGCCGCGCGGATTTTTTGCAGATGCTGCGCAAATCAAGTGTTCTCCGCCGCAGGATCGTAGAGCAATCGCTCGCTCGCCTCTACAGCTCGACGGTTGGTCACCGGGTCCTGAACGAATACGTCGAGCAAGGACTCTACGAAGGCCAGAGCATTCTTGTCCTCGACTTGGATAACTGCACGCGTTGCGACGCCTGCACCAAGGGCTGTGTCGAGGAACATGGCACGGCGACTCACGGGATCCCAATCCCACGGCTGCTCCGGGCGGGAAGGCGCCTCGATAATTTCCTCGTCGCGACCTCCTGCCGTTCCTGCACGGATCCACATTGCATGGTCGGCTGCCCGGTCGACTCCATCCACCGGGGAAAGCATCTCCAGATCGTTATTGAAGACCACTGCATCGGATGCGGTTTGTGCGCCGAGAACTGTCCTTACGGCAGCATCTTCATGATCCCCAACGAGCGTAATCGGATCGCCGTGCCCGACCTGGAGTATGCCGGGCGAACCCGCATCGCCGGACACCTAAAGGCGGCAAACTGCGACCTCTGCGACGCGGGCGGTGACCTATCCGCGCCCCGGCCAGCTTGCGTTGCGGCCTGTCCCCATGATGCCGCTTTCCGCATGACCGGTCCGCAACTGCTCGAGCGCGTGATGGGACCGCACGCGGCCGACCTTGCTGCGGCCGGTCTGCGTGGCCGCATGACTGCCTGACTTATTTCTCGGAGAGTTCGATGACTCCGTTCCACCCGGCAGGAGTCCCTTCGCTGGAAAACTTTGTGATCCGGCGGAGGTAAAACTCCGCCGGACCGTCCGCGCCGCCCCGCATTTCGCGGGTCCGCTTCATCGCCTCAGCGGCATTGGCAAATTCGCCGTTCCGAAACTCATCCAGCCCCTCTTCAAAGACTTTGATCCAGGCTCTTTCTCCATTCTCGGCTGCGCAACGGCAAAAAAGTTCGTGAATGACCACGCTATGTGTCTTGCCGGCGACCTGGAATTCTCCCAATCGCCGGGAGATAAAGGCGTCGCCGAGTTGAGCGCGAAC
>JBGTLX010000352.1:0-2857 GCA_041743855.1 Rhizobiaceae bacterium
GGCAGATCGGAAGCGGGTTGGGGCGCGCGCAGGGCGGCCTGACGAAGCGCGTCGGCCTCCTGAGCTCGCTGCCGCGCCAGCCGGCGATAGTGGCCCTGCCTGAACCATGTGGCGAGGCCGCCGACGATCAGGCCGATGGCAAGTGCCACGAACAGGAGCACGAAAAGCGGCGCCTGCAGGGTTAGCGCCGGATTGCCGGGGTTGAAGGGGTCCATGGTGAACGCCGCCGAGCCCCGGTTGGCGACGGCCAGGGCCACCAGGATGATCGCCAGCGGCACGAAAACCGCGATGAGCATGAATCGATTGATCATCTGTTCCAGCTTCCAGTTCGATCGCGCTCACTTCGCGCCGTTCAGCCTTTCGCGCAACTCCTTGCCGGTCTTGAAGAACGGCACCCATTTTTCCTCGACCTCGACCGATTCGCCGGTGCGCGGGTTGCGGCCGGTGCGCGCCGGCCGGTTCTTGACCGAGAATGCGCCGAAACCGCGCAATTCGACACGGTTTCCGTCGGCCAGCGCGTCGGTCACTTCCTCGAAGATGGCGCTGACGATGTTCTCGACATCCCGCAGAAAAAGGTGCGGGTTGCGCGAGGCGATAAGTTGCACGAGTTCCGATTTGATCATGAGCGCGTCCCCGCCAAAATCATGGTGTTACAATATGCGGATGATTTTATTCGTTTTTCAGTCGCTCCACACAGATTTTTTAGGGTGCCAGACGGACAGGAGGCCGTCAAGGAACAAGCGGTCCGCGCCGAGTTCGGCAAGCAAATCCGCGCCTCCCGCCGGCAGGCCGAGCAACTTCGCCGCTGCATTTGCGGCCGATCGGAAAAACAGCAATCCACCGTCGTCGTCGTCCGGTTTCCATTCCCGAACCTTCAGTTTGCCGTCCACGCCCTTGGTGGCGAGCCATTCGATGGCAACGGCTTCGCCGCCGAGCGCATCCACCAATTTATTGGCCAACGCCTGGCGACCGGTGAAGACCGAGCCGTCGGCAAGCGCCACGACCTGTGGCCGGGAGAGCGGGCGCCGGTCGTCGACGATGCCGACAAACCAGTCATAGCTGTCGAGGATCAGGGCGCGGATCATCGCGCGCTCCGGCTCGGTTGTGGGGTTGAACGGCGACGGTTCGGCCTTCAGCGGCGAGGATTTGACCTCCTCGAGCTTGATGCCGACCTTGTCCATCAGTCCGGTAAGGTCCGGGAACTGGACCAGCACCCCGATGGAGCCGACGATCGAGGATTGCCGGGCCACAATATGGTCGGACGCGCTGGCGATCATGTAGCCCGCCGAGGCGGCGAGCGTGCCGACCTGGGCGACGACCGGTTTTTCGGCGGCAAGCTTGCGCACGGCCTCGAAGATGGCCTCGCCGCCGGCCGTCGTGCCTCCCGGGGAGTCGATGGACAGGATGACGCCCTTGACCGACGCCGATTCGCGCACCTCCTCCAGCACGTCCAGCAGGTCTTCGTCCTCGGTGATCGTGCCTTCGATTCGCACCTTGGCGATATGATCGGTTGCGGTTCCCGAAAAATCGTCGCCGATCATCCATGCCGAAGCGGCGATCACGCCGACTGCTGCCACGCCAAGTGTTGCGATGCGCCAGAAGGTAAGCTTGCGCCGCAAGCGGCGGCGATCGATCATCTCGTCGGCACGCAATGCCATGGTCCGTCTCCATCGGTCGGAAGCGTCAGGCTTTTAGAGCAACGGGCGAGCCGCCGCCACCGCTTTCACGATCGCCCGCGACAAAGGCGGCGAGATAGTCGGTACGCTCTGGCAAAATATCCCAAAATAACCATATTGAGTTGCAACTCGCGGGTGGCAGATGATCCGCGACTTCTATTGGTCCGGTCAGCTTCGGGGTGCTGCGTCTTGCGCTAATCGGGAGCGGGGTTTGGAACTGCGTCGCTACAAGGTCGATCGTGAGTTTACACATTAGCGGCATATTTACGGAAGAACGCTCATAGCTCGCCGTGCCGAGGCCTGGGCGGATTGGGCAAACGAAAGCGAAATTTTGGCGCGACCGATCGAACCGAACAGCCGCGCGGCGGGTTTCGCGCTTGCGCGCGAGCCATACGCAGAAGGTGAGCGCGCCGATGCGTTCGGCCGCGCCGCGCGTCACTCGCGCAGGGTCCGTCGGCTCAAATTCCTTTTGCCGATCGCGGCGGTCGCGATAGCAGGCGTTTTCTTCGTCTATTCCTATATCCTGCCTTCGGCGCCGATCACCGTGGACTCCGTCAGCGCTTCCGTATCGGAGGGCAAACTGGTGATGGCCAATCCCAAGCTGGAAGGTTTTACCAAGGACAATCAGCCCTATTCGATGACGGCCGAGCGCGCCGTTCAGGAGTTCGACGAGGAAGGCGTGGTCAATCTGGAAGGGATCAGTGCGAAAATGCCCGTCGAGGCCGGCAATTGGGCCGAGGTGACGGCCGAACGGGGCGTTTACGACCGCACCAAACACACGATCCAGCTCAACACCAACGTCGTCGTCACTACCACGGACGGCATGAGCGCCAGGCTGAACACCGCGTTTCTGGAAATCGACACGGGCACGCTTACGACCGACGATCCTGTTGATATCCGGATGAAAGGTTCGACGGTCACGGCCGATTCCATGACCATCCTTGAAAACGGAAAAATTGTGGTGTTTGACAGGCGGGTTCGCATGAACATTGAACCCGGACAGGTCAAGTCCGCGCAACAGGCCAGTGGAGGGACAAATGCGTCTAACTAGAGCCGGTCTCTGCCTGGCGGCTAGCCTGCCATTGTCTGTCACGGCCCTGGCGCAGACGCCGGAACCGACAGAGAGAAGCATCTCCGGGCTGAAACTGTCGGGCGACCAGCCGATCCAGATCGAAAGCGAC
>JBGTLX010000353.1:0-4735 GCA_041743855.1 Rhizobiaceae bacterium
CGGCGCCGCTCCACCCGAGGGCGGTGTCGCTGCCGGAGGAGCGGACGGAATGTCGGACGAGCCGCCGAGCTGGTCGAGCACGCCCGCGCCGCCGGTTTCGCCGCTGTTGGAGGCCGGCGCGTTGTCGAGGATATCGGTGGCGCGTTCCTGGTAGCGCGCCATGATGGACAGCGTCAGCGAGGTGGCGAAAAACGCCACGGCCAGTATGGCCGTCGCGCGGGTCAGGGCATTCGAGGCGCCCCGCGCCGTCATGAAACCGGAACCGCCGCCGATGCCGAGACCACCGCCTTCCGAGCGCTGCAGAAGCACCACGCCGACAAGGGCGAGCACGACCATCAGATGAATGACGATGATAACGGTTTCCATGATTTGTGATCCGGGCGATGCTTCGCGTTTTTACGAACGCGGCTGCGAACGTTGATTTGAAGGCGGCTCAATACGATGCTTTGACGGCATTTCCAAGCCCAAGCCCCGGAATATGGGAGGCCGGCCCGCCCATGCCAAGAAAACCGCCTCTGCGGTCAGGGTGTGTCGATATTCGCGCCATGCCGGCCTGCAAATGGGAGGTATCTGTGCTTCCGATGCTCACGTACCCAAAAGTACGCTCCGCTTCGGTTCTCGAACCCCCCATTTTGGTCGCTACGCGCCCGTCTTCGACTCCGGCTCGGCCAGACCCGAATCTCAACACACCCCTAGCCGACCGTGAGGTAAGCCTCCGAAATACCGAGGAAATCCGAGGCCTTGAGGCTGGCGCCACCGACCAGCGCGCCGTCGACATTGTTTATGGCAAGCAGCTCGACGGCGTTGGACGGCTTGACCGAGCCGCCATAGAGAATACGGGTTTTGGCGGCGGCCTGCCCCAGTTTTTCAACCAGCCTGGCGCGGATATGGGCATGAGCCTCCGCGATGTCGGCCACGGTTGGCGTCAGGCCGGTGCCGATCGCCCAGACCGGCTCGTAGGCGACGATCGCGTTGCCCGGGGTGGCGCTGGAGGGGACCGAGCCGTCGATCTGGCGCGACAGTACGTCGAGCGTCGCCCCCGCCTCGCGTTCGGCCTTCGTCTCGCCGATGCAGATGATGGCGACGATGCCGGCACGCCAGGCGGCCTCCGCCTTGGCCCGAACATCGGCGTCGGTTTCGCCATGTCCGGTGCGGCGTTCCGAATGCCCAACGATAACATGCGATGCGCCGGCATCCTTCAGCATCTCGGCCGAGAGGTCGCCGGTGTAAGCGCCGCTCTCCGCAGCGTGGCAATCCTGCGCGCCCATCTTGACAGGGGTGGTGGACAGTATCTCGTGGGCGCGGGACAAAAGCGTCGCCGGCGGGCAGATCAGCGCTTCCGTTTCGGCGTCGAGGCCGCTCATGAAACCGCGAGCGATGGCCCGCAATTCGGCGAACGAAGCCGTGGTTCCGTTCATCTTCCAATTTCCGGCCACAAGCGGCCGTATTCCTGGGGTCATCGTGGTGTTCCCTCGCTAGGGTATGTCGATATTCACGCCATGCCGGCCTGCAAATGGCGGATTTCTGCGCTTCCGATGCTCACGTACCCAAAAGTACGCTCCGCTTCGGTTCTCGAAATCCACCATTTTCGGCTCGGCCTGACCCGAATCTCAAAACACCCTAAAACGTGAACCTCACTAGCAAAATCAGGCGACAAAGCAATCGACACCGCCAATGAACGACGCTATTGCCGTTCGTTGAACAGCGGCGCACCCCGAGAATGCGCCTCCATTGGACCGGATCATGCTTGAAACACTGAGAAATGCCGCCGGAACCTGGGTGGCCAAACTGCTCCTGATCCTGCTCGTGCTGAGCTTCGCGGTGTGGGGCATATCTGGCAGCATGCTCGGCGGCGTCGGCGGCAATGCGGTGGTGACCGCCGGTGGAACCACCGTCTCGGCGATGGAATACCGGCTTGCCTATGACCGCCAGCTGGCAGTGCTGTCGCAGCAATTGGGCTCGCGTCTCACCCGCGAGCAGGCGGCTGGTCTTGGCATCGAAAATCAGGTGCTGTCACAACTCGTCGCCGGCGCGGTGCTCGACGAACAGGCCCGCGAACTCGATCTCGGCCTTTCCAAGGACCGGCTGGCCAGCCTGACCATGGAAGACCCGGCGTTCAAAGGTCCGGACGGACGCTTCGACCGCCGGCAGTTCGATTATGTGCTGCGCGAGATCGGCATGCGCCCAGACGACTATCTGTCGAACCGGGCCCAGGTGGCGATGCGCCAGCAGATCGTCGAAGCGGTTTCGGACGGCCTCGAGACGCCGGACACGTTCCTGCGCGCGGTGGCGCTCTATCGCGGCGAGGACAGGACGGCGGAATATATCGCCATCCCGAAATCGTCGATCAAAGCGGTGGAGGAACCGTCCGACGCGATCCTGTCGACATGGTTCGAGGAAAACAAGGCGACCTATGCCGCGCCCGAATACCGCAAGATCGCCTATGTGAAGCTGGAGCCCGAGGACATCGCCGACGAAGCGGCGATAACCGACGAGCAGGTGGCCGCCGACTACGAGGCCAACAAATCGAAGTTCACCACGGCCGAGACGCGCACCATCGAGCAACTCGTGTTCAAGACCAAGGAAGCCGCGCAAGCCGCAGCCGATTCGACAAAAGTCGGCTCGACATTCGAAAGCATCGTGACGGCCGAAGGAAAGACCCCGGCCGACACGCTGCTCGGCACGTTCAGCAAGGACAAAGTGCCGGACCCGGCGGTGACCGAAGCGGCCTTCGCGCTGCAGGCCGGCGCGATCAGCCCGGTGGTTGACGGCGCGTTTGGTCCGGTGCTGGTGCGCGTCACCGAGATCAAGCCCGAAGTGGTGCGCAGCCTGGCGGAAGTCGGGCCGGAAATCCGCAAGGATCTGGCGCTCGCCGAAGCGAACCGCATCCTGCTGGACGTGCACGACCGCTACGAGGATTCGCGCGCGGCCGGCGAATCAATGCGCGAGGCGGCGGCCAAGGCCAATCTGGACGTCGTCACGGTCGACGCTGTTTCCCGCACGGCGCAGCGCCCCGATGACAGCGTCATCAACGACCTGCCGGAGTCGAGCGACCTGCTCGCAGGCGCGTTCGAAACCGAGGCCAATATCGAAAACCCCGCCATCAACATCGGCGGATCGGGCTTCGTGTTCTACGAGGTCGAAGGCGTCACGCCCGCCCGCGACCGCACGCTCGATGAAATCCGGGCGAAAGTCGTGGCCGACTGGAAAGCCGCCGAGACGACGAAGCGACTGGCGGCCAAGGCTGGGGAATTGCAGAAGCGGCTGACGGACGGGACGCCGCTCGACACACTCGCCACCGAACTCGGCGTGGAGAAGCAGACCAAACGCGGCCTGAGACGGGAAGCCGATGACATCGATTTCGGCAAGTCGGGCGTAGCCGAACTATTCAGCGTGCCGGAAGGCGGGACCGGCCTGATCGAGGCTCCGACCGGCGACGCGCAGTTGCTCTACAAGGTGACCGAAGTGTTCGAGCCGGCCGGCGCCGACGCAAGCTCGGTTCCCGAGGACGCGCGCAATTCCTTTGCGTCGGGTCTGGCCGACGATCTGCTCGACCAGCTCGTGGCGCGGCTGCAGAGCGAATACGAGGTGAGCATCAACCGCAACGCGATGACGCAGGCTTTGGCTTTTTAAGACCATGATCGGGCTGACGCGTTCATGAGCACGTTGAAGGCCCACATCGCCAAGGTGGCGGGCGGCTCTTCCCTCGCCTTCGAGGAAGCGCGCGAAGCGTTCGACATCATCATGTCGGGCGAGGCGACGCCCGGCCAGATCGGCGGTTTTTTGATGGCGCTGCGGGTGCGCGGCGAAACCGTCGACGAGATTTCGGGCGCGGTTTCGACGATGCGCGACAAGATGCTGCGCGTCGTCGCCCCCGAGGGCGCAATCGACATCGTCGGCACCGGCGGCGACGGCTCGCACAGCGTCAACATCTCGACGGCTTCGGCGTTCGTGATCGCCGGCTGCGGCGTGCCGGTGGCCAAGCACGGCAATCGCGGGCTTTCGTCACAGACAGGCGCGGCCGACGTGCTCACCGCGCTCGGCGTAAAACTCGACCTCACGCCCGAGGCGATCGGCCATTGCATCGCGCGGACCGGTATCGGTTTCATGTTCGCGCCGGCCCACCATCCGGCGATGCGCCATGTCGGGCCGACCCGCGTCGAACTCGGCACACGAACTATCTTCAACCTGCTCGGGCCGCTTTCCAACCCGGCCGGCGTCAAGCGACAGATGGTCGGCGTGTTTGCGCCCGAATGGATACGGCCGGTCGCCGAAACGCTAAAGATGCTCGGCGCGGAGCGGGCCTGGGTGGCGCATGGCGACGGCTATGACGAAATAACCACGACCGGCGAGACGCAGATTGCCGAACTGGCAAATGGGGCGATCCGAAATTTCACGCTGACGCCGGAAGCTTTCGGCCTGAAACGCTACCGGAAAGAAGATCTGCGCGGCGGCGATGCTGCTTTCAATGCTGACGCCTTGAGCGCCGTGCTTTCGGGTGCACCGGGAGCTTATCGCGATACGGTGCTGATGAATGCCGGCGCAGGGCTGGTCGTGGCCGGCAAAGCAGAGCGGCTCGAAGACGGGATCGAGGCAGCGGCGGCGGCGATCGACAGCGGCGCGGCGGCGAAAGTGCTTGCGCGGCTCGTCGAACTCTCGAACAGGTCAGGATAGGCCGTGGCCGACATTCTGAAAAAGATCGAGACCTACAAGCGCGACGAGATTGCGGCGGCGA
>JBGTLX010000354.1:0-3692 GCA_041743855.1 Rhizobiaceae bacterium
TAAGCTTCGCCGCGACGGTCTCGGCCAGAGCCTCGGCCAGTTCCCGCCTTGTGGCGAATTCCTGAAGCTTCGGCGCGGCCATGCCGGTCAGACGCTCTCGTGCCAGGTTCGGCCGTCCCGCTCGATCAGCGCGATGGATGAGGACGGACCCCAGGTGCCGGCCGTATAGTTTTGGGCCTCCTGGCGGCTCTCGGTCCATGCGTTGAGGATCGGATCGACCCATGTCCAGGCGGCCTCCACTTCGTCGCGGCGCATGAACAGCGTCTGGTTGCCGCGGATCACGTCCATGACCAGCCGCTCATACGCGTCCGGATTGCGTTCTTGGAACGATTCGGCAAAGCTCATGTCGAGCGCGATTTGTCTCAGCCGCATGCCGCCGGGGCCGGGATCCTTGATCATGATCCATTGCTTCACGCCCTCGTCGGGCTGCAGCCGGATGACGAGTTGGTTGGCTTGGACCCGTCCGGCGCTCTCGCCGAAGATCGAATGCGGGATCGGCTTGAACTCGATGACGATCTCGGAGACGCGCGTCGCCAGCCGCTTGCCGGTGCGCAGATAGAACGGCACGCCGGCCCAGCGCCAGTTGGCGATCTCGGCCTTGACCGCCACGAACGTCTCGGTTCTGCTTTCGCCGTTGGCCAGTTCCTCGATATAGCCCTTGACCGCGCCGCCGGAGGACGCGCCGGAGCGATACTGGCCGCGCACCGTGGATTTCGGCGCTTCCAGCCCGTTGATGCGTTTTAGCGAGCGCAGCACCTTCAGCTTCTCGTCGCGCACCGCATCGGCTTCCATTGACGAGGGCGCTTCCATGGCGACGAGGCAGAGCAGCTGCAAGATATGGTTCTGCACCATGTCGCGCAGCGCGCCGGCCTTGTCGTAATAGGTCACGCGGTCCTCAAGCCCGACCGTTTCGGCCACCGTGATCTGCACATGGTCGATATGCGCCGAATTCCACAGCGGCTCGTACAGCGCGTTGGCAAAGCGCAGCGCCATCAAATTCTGCACCGTTTCCTTGCCGAGATAATGGTCGATGCGAAAGATCTGATGCTCGCCAAAACTGCCGCCGATCAGATCGTTGAGCGCTCGCGCCGAGGCGAGGTCGCGCCCTATCGGCTTTTCCACCACGATGCGCGATTTGGGCGTGACCAGACCGTGTTCCTGGACTTTCGCGGAAATGTCGCCGAACAGGCCCGGCGCCACGGCGAGATAGAAGACGCGGATCGACTGGCTTGCGCCGATCGCCTTTTTCAGCTTCGGGAAGCCGTCGCCGCTTTTGGCGTCGACAGCGACATAGCTCAGCCGTGCGGCGAACTTTTCCACTTCTTTGGTATCGAGGTCGGCGGGTTTGACATGTTCCGACAGCGATTTCCGCGCGAAATCGCGAAACTCGGCGTCGCTCATCTTCGAGCGCGACGCGCCGATGATGCGGGTCGGTTCGGAAAACTGGCCGGCGCGCTGGCGATGGTAGAGCGCCGGCAGCAGCTTGCGCTCCGAAAGGTCGCCGGTGCCGCCGAAAATGATGAAGTCGAACGGCTCGACGGGAATGGTCTGGCTGGTCATTCAAAAATCCGTTTCAAGGCTCGGTTATCAGATATCTAATCGATTTAGATATTCCAGAGGACATGCTGTCGCATCGTTGTATTAGCTCACCTGCGTGACGGTTAGAAGGAATAGGTTTGGATAAGAGAGGACCCGACTAGCGCCGGGCGAAGCGCCACGGCATAGGAAAAGTCACGTGGCATATGGACAGAACGAAAAGGGAACGTTATCCTCAAAGTTGGACGGGGTGAGTCGCGAATGCCTAAGCCGGGTTTCTATGAATTTTTTGCTGGAGGCGGCATGGCTCGGGCAGGTCTCGGCGACGATTGGCGCTGCCTTTTCGCCAATGATTTCGATGTGAGGAAGGTCCAGTCCTACACCGCCAATTGGGGCGCAGAGGAGATACGATACGGTGATATTTATGCGCTGGAGACGGCTAACCTGCCGGGCCGGCCGGATCTCGCCTGGGGTTCTTTTCCGTGCCAGGATTTGTCCTTAGCCGGAAACGGCGCTGGCTTGGGCGGGCTGCGTTCGGAAGCTTTCTGGGGCTACTATCGTGTCATCAATGCGCTGAAGCTTGAGGGCCGCGCTCCAAAAATCCTCGTGCTGGAGAATGTGGTCGGCGCGCTGACGTCGAATGGCGGCCGGGATTTCGAGGAGCTTTTTCGCGCGCTCGATCTGCTCGGCTATGTTTACGGGGCGTTGACGATGGACGCGGTGCATTTCCTGCCGCAGTCCCGGCCGCGCCTTTTCATCGTCGCCATCCGGAAGGACATGGCTTTGGCCGAAGATTTGGTGCGCGCCGGACCGGGCGGCATGTGGGCGTCCGACGCTTTGGTGCGGGCGCAGGCAACATTGCCTTTGCGGCTGCGGAAGAACTGGCTCTGGTGGAACGTGCCCGAACCTGCTGGCTCGAACGCGCGGCTGGCGGAACTGATCGAAGATCAACCGCAAGGCGTTTCGTGGCACCATGCAGTCGAGACGGCCCGGTTCCTGGACATGATGTCGGAGCCTAATCGAAAGAAGGTGGAGCGCGCCCGGCGCGCCGGCGAGCGCAGGGTAGGGGCGATTTACCGGCGCACGCGGCTCGATGGCGCGGGCGAGAAGGTCCAGCGCGCTGAAATCCGCTTCGACGATGTCGCCGGGTGTCTGCGAACCCCGGGAGGCGGATCGAGCAGGCAGTTTATCATGGTGGTTGAAGGCGACAGCGTGCGGACGCGGCTCCTGTCCCCGCGCGAGGCGGCGCGGCTGATGGGTCTGCCGGACGACTATAAATTGCCGGGCAATTACAATGAGGCGTATCATCTGATGGGTGATGGTCTGGCCGTGCCCGTGGTCAGGCATCTGGCTGAAAATCTTTTGATGCCGCTGGTCGAAGCCGTCGAACCATTTCGCATCGCGGCTGAGTAAGGCGGATCAACTTGCCTTCCAAAATTGCAAAACCGAAGCCAAGCTTTGAAACGCAACAACTGAGGAAGCGGATTCGCGAGGCTTTCGACCAGACGTATCCGGGGACGAACCGGAAGGTAGGATCGTTTACGTGCGGCGTTTACGCCTTCTTCGACTACGACAACGAGCCAATTTATGTTGGACAGACGTTCGAAGGTTTGAGCAGCCGGGTTGGACGTCATTTGACAAATCAACGCACTGACGCAGTCGCCATGTCGGTTCTTGATCCATTCGAAGTTTGCTACGTGGAATTGTATCCGTTGACGGCGCATGACGGCGTCAAGAGAAAGCACCCAACTTTCAATCGGGCGAAGTCCGAGTTGAACCAACTCGAACTTGCGGTCTTCCAAAGATGTATAAAAGAAAGCGAATTTCACGCGATCCTGAACGAAAAAAATCCGGCGGAGGTAAAGATTGAAATCGCAATTCCGGCACCCGTCAAGGCATGCATTGTTTCCGAAGAGGTGCGAAGCATTCGCGCCCACCCTGACGTGCGGATAGCCCGGCGTGCACAAACGATTTCTCGCCTCGCTCAAGTAATTTCGGAAAGGCAGGTGAACGTAGGCCTCCGGCATACGTTGGTGACACAGGCGAAAAGGATCGAGCATCTAGCGAACCAACAGTTATTGGTGTGGGGCGGCGAAGCCGCAATTCCCAAGAAGGCGCCCGAAGAAGTTGAAGAGGAAAACGACCAAGTCGCCGAC
>JBGTLX010000355.1:0-8115 GCA_041743855.1 Rhizobiaceae bacterium
GCCGGCGCGACGGATTGGCGAGGTCGTCGAGTGCTGCGTCGAGCAGGTCGCGCGAACCGAAGGCACGCGCAAGCCGCTTTTGCCAGCCACGCGGCAGGCCGAGTGCGGCCAGCACCGCCTCGAAGATGGTCTGGTCGCCGAGCGTGATTTTCCGTGCCTGTCCGGGCAGCGCCAGGTCGAGCAGCGCGTGCGCGTCGGCTATGCTGCGCGCGTCGGCTTTGGCCGTTTCGGGGTCGCCAAGATCCTCAATGCCGGCCTGGAAGAATTCGTTGCCGCCCTCGCGACGCTGGCGAAACACTTCACCGAGATAGGCATAGCGGCGCGGCGTGCAGGACTGGCTGGCGATGTGGTCGAGGCAGACGGGAATGGTGACTTCCGGGCGCAGGCAAAGCGTCTGGCCGGTTTCGCTTTCGGTCAGAAAAATGCGGCGGCGCAGATCCTCGCCCGCCATGTCGAGAAACGGATCGGCCGGCTGGATGACGGCGACGTCGACGGCATGCGCCCCCCGCGCGGAGAAGAGGGCGAGGATTTCGGGCGCGAATGCGAGGCGGAGGGGGGGCTTCGCGACGAGGAAGAGGGAAAACACCGCGCCTCTCATCGGCCGCGCTCTTGCACCTGCGCGGCCAATATCTTGCGCACCGCCGCGACCAGTTCGCCTTCCGCCACCGTCACCTGCGCGGGCCTGGCGGCGCGCCATTCGGCATTGTCGGTGATCTCCTCCGACAGGCGTTTGCCCTCGATCAGATCCTTGATCTGCACTTCGCCTTTCGCGCGCTCGTCGCCACCCTGAATGACGACGATTGGCGACCCGCGCCGGTCGGCATATTTGATCTGCGCCTTCATGCCGGCGCCGCCGAGATACATTTCGGCGCGGATGTTCGCCGCGCGCAGATCGGCGACCATCTTCTGGTAGCGGCCGAGGCTTTCCGTGTCCTTGTCCATGACCAGCACAACGACCGGCGCGAGGATGTCGGATGTGTCAAGCTTTCCCAGATTCTTCAGCGCCGTCATCAGGCGCGAGACGCCGATGGAAAAGCCGGTCGCCGGAACCGGCTCGCCGCGAAAGCGCGAGACCAGCCCGTCATAGCGCCCGCCGCCGCCGACAGAGCCGAAGCGCACGATTTTTCCCTCTTCGTTGGGGATTTCGGCCAAGAGTTCGGCCTCGTAGACCGGGCCGGTGTAGTATTCGAGACCGCGGACAACGGAAAGGTCAACCTTCACTCGATCAGAGTTGTATCCACAACTCCATAGGAGCGATTCGACTTCGAACAGCTCATCGAACGCGTTAAGAACGACGCTTGGTGTCTGGAAACCATTCTCTTTTAGGAAGAAATCCAAATCGTGTCGCCACCAATCAAGATTCCACCAATTTTGACGATTCCTGGGCTGGGCAGCCCCTTCGATTGAGGCGATTGTATCGGGATCGCTGGAACTCAACTGCATGTCTGGCCGGTTGGGAGTAGTTAGTCTGGACACAACATCAATTTGTGCCTCGTCCAATTCCGCGCCCTTCGTGAAATCGCCGCTCTCGTCGAGGCGCCCCGGGCCGAGCAGCAGCCGCACACCTTCCGGGCCGAACTTGTCGAGCTTGTCAATGGCCCGCAGCACCGTCAGCCGGCGGCCGGCATTTTCGTCGCCGCCAAGGCCGATGGCCTCCAGCACGCCGTCCAGCACCTTGCGGTTGTTGACGCGGATGACGTAGTCGCCGCGCGGAATGCCCAGCGCCTCCATCACGTCGGCCATCATCATCGCCATCTCGGCATCCGCCGCGACGCCCGGCGTGCCGACCGTGTCGGCGTCGAACTGCATGAACTGGCGAAAGCGGCCCGGCCCCGGCTTCTCGTTGCGGAACACCCAGCCCGAGCGGTAGCTGCGATAGGGCTTTGGCAGGCGCTCGTAGTTTTCGGCGACATAGCGGGCCAGCGGCGCGGTCAGGTCGTAGCGCAGTGACAGCCACTGCTCGTCATCGTCCTGGAACGAGAACACGCCTTCGTTGGGCCGATCCTGATCGGGCAGGAATTTGCCGAGCGCATCGGTGTATTCGACCAGCGGCTGGTCGGCCGGTTCAAAACCGTAGAGCTCGAAAACATCGCGGATCTTGCCCATCATCTTTTCGACCGCGCGGATGTCATCGGGGGAGCGGTCCGTGAAGCCGCGCGGGGCGCGGGCTTTCGTCTTCTCGGATGGGTCGGCCATGGGTTTTGTCGCTTTTGGGATTGTTTGCAGGCTGAAAACATACAGGGCGCGTCCTAACCGATGCGGCCCGGAGCGGCAAGGGTAACGGGGGGAGCTTTACCCTCCCCCTTGCGGGCAGGGTCGGCGAGCGAGATTTGCGCAGCAAATTTTTGCGAGGCGGGGTGGGGGTGGAGACGACGCGCGCGACCTGTCACCACCCCCACCCCGCTCTCTTCGTTCGCGACCCCCCCTCAAGGGGGAGGGTAAAGACGCGCTACCCCGGCCGCCCAAACGCCGCCCGTTCCCTCTCGATCGGCTGCCGACAAACGCAGCCCTCCAGATGGTCGTTGACCAGCCCCATGGCTTGCATGAAGGCATAGACCGTGGTCGGGCCGACAAAGGTCCAGCCGCGCTTTTTCAGTTCTTTCGAGATTTTGACCGAGACAGCCGTGGTGGGGTTGGCGCTGAGATGCGCGAGATCGACGATTTCGGGCCGATTCTCGGGACCCGGCTCGAAGGCCCAAAACCACGCGGCGAGCGAACCGGCCTCCTCAACCATCTCCTGCGCGCGCGCGGCATTGTTGATGGTCGAGACGATCTTGCCGCGATGACGCACGATGCCGGCATCGCCCAGCAGCCGCTCTACATCGGCCTCGGTGTATCTCGCCACGCGCCCGAACTCGAAATTGTCGAAGGCGGCGCGAAAATTCTCGCGCTTGCGCAGGATCGTCAGCCAGGACAGGCCGGACTGGAACCCTTCGAGGCAGATCTTTTCGAACAGGCGGCGGTCGTCGGCGACCGGCCTGCCCCATTCATGATCGTGATAGTGGATATAGTCCGGCAGAGCGCCCGGCCAGAAACAGCGGGTCGCGCCGTCCGCCCCTTCGATCAGGCCTGTCTTTTGTTCATCCATCGATAAAAATCCTGATCGTCAACGGGAGCAGAGAGGCCTTTACCCGGCCTTTACCAGATTCCTGAACCAGGCGGTAACCACACCAAAAGGTTTACGGCATTACTGGCATTTGAAGCATTCCGATTCACGTTTCGGTTGCCCGTTGCGGAGAAGATGACGGTCGAAATCGCGCGTCCTGGTCGGGCGCGCGGACAGACGAAACGGTGAAAGTGCGTATGATGAAACGAATTCTGATTTTTGGCGCCAGCCTAATGATCGCCCTGTCGGGCCAGCCGGCCTCGGGCAGCGAGCGATATGCGGCGCGGCCGCCCGTGGTGGTGAGCCCGGACCTTTCCGCGCCGTGGATCCTGCAGCTTGGGCGCAAGCCAGGAAAGCTGGCCCGGCGCAGCCAACATTTCGGCGTTGAAGTGCAGCCCAGCGGGCGCAGGCAGCCCGACGCGATCCGCACCGCGGCGATCCGCGCGCCGGCCAAACGCCGGATGATGCCGCAGATCGACCCGATCTATCTGCCGCGGCAGGTCGCCTATGATGGCGGGCAAAAGGCCGGTACGATCATCATCGATACGCGGGACAATTTTCTCTATCTCGTGGAAAAAGGCGGGCAGGCCCGCCGCTACGGCGTCGGCACCGGCAAGCCGGGTTTCGAGTGGGCGGGTACGCACAGAGTGAGCCGCAAGGCGACGTGGCCGGACTGGCGGCCGCCGTCACAAATGATCGCCCGAGAGCGCGCCAAGGGCCGCATCCTCCCGGCCTATATGCCGGGCGGCCCGGAGAACCCGATGGGCGCGCGCGCGCTCTATCTCGGCTCGACGCTTTATCGCATCCACGGCACCAACCAGCCATGGACGATCGGCGGCGCGGTTTCGTCGGGCTGCATCCGCATGCGCAACGAGGACGTGGTCGATCTCTACGAGCGTGTACCGGTCGGCGCGAAGGTCGTGGTGATGTAGTTTTCCGGGCCGGGACAGGGCTCGACAGAAAAGGGTGGCGCGGTGAAAGCCACCCTTTTCATTTTTGCAGAGAGGTTGCGCCGCCCCTCATCCCCCTGCCGGGACCTGGCCGCAACGCCGATTGCCCCCTCTCCCCGTCCTTACGGGGAGGGGGTTAGGGTGAGGGGCTGCGCGGACGCAGCCGGCATATCCGGAACGCCATCCGGCCGCTCGCCGCCATAGGCCCAGTCGAGCAGTTTTACGGTGTGCACCACCGGCAGGCTGGCGGCGGACGCGATCTGGGTAATGCAGCCGATGTTGCCGGTGGCGACGAGGGCCGCCCCCGTCGCCTCGATGTTTTTGACCTTGCGGTCGCGCAGACGCGCGGAAATTTCCGGCTGCATGATGTTGTAGGTGCCGGCCGATCCGCAGCAGAGATGCCCCTCGCGCGGCTCCCTGACGATGAAACCGGCGCGGGTGAGCAATTCCTTTGGCTCGCGCGTGATTTTTTGCCCGTGCTGCATCGAGCAGGCAGAGTGGTAGGCGACGGTCAGCCCGGATTTTTGCGCCGGCTTGGGCAGGTCGAGCGTCGCCAGAAATTCGGTGATGTCCTGCGCCAGTTCGGACACTCTTTTCGCCTTCTCCGCATAGGCCGGATCGAGGCGCAGCAAAAAACCGTAATCCTTGATCGTCGTGCCGCAGCCTGATGTGGTGACGAGAATGGCGTCGAGCCCGCCGGTCTCGATCAGCTTCGTCCAGGCGTCGATATTTTTCCGCGCCGAGGTCAGAGCGTGATGCTCGCGGCCCATATGGTGAACGAGCGCGCCGCAGCAGCCCTCGCCCTCCGGTGTGACCACCTCGACGCCGAACCGGGTCAGCAGCGAGACCGCCGCTTCGTTGATGCCGGGATCGAGCACGGGCTGGGCGCAGCCGGCGAGGATGGCGACGCGCTTTTTGCCGCGCGTAGTCAATGGGCGGAGGGACGGCGCGGGCGATCTCGCCGGTATTTTGGCGGGCGCCAGCCGCAGCATGGCGCCAAGCGGTTTGAGCGCCGGCACCTTCTCCAGCAATCCGGCGAACGGCTTGCCGAGCCTCGCCAGCTTCAGCGCCATGCGAAAGCGGGCCGGATGCGGCAGGATGAAGGCAAGCAAGGCACGGATTGCGCGGTCGGGCAGCGGCCGGGTGTAAGTTTGCTCAATATGCGCGCGGGCGTGGTCGACCAGATGCATGTAGTTGACGCCAGACGGGCAGGTCGTCATGCAGGCGAGGCAGGACAGGCAGCGGTCGATATGGGTGACGATCTGCCTGTCGGCCGGGCGGCCGTTCTCCAGCATGTCCTTGATGAGATAGATTCTTCCGCGCGGGGAATCCAGTTCGTTGCCCAGCGTCACATAGGTCGGGCAGGTGGCCGTGCAAAAGCCGCAATGCACGCATTTGCGCAGGATCTTTTCCGATTCCAGAACATGCGGATCGGCGAGTTGGGCGGGGCTAAAGGTGGTTTGCATCTAATTTCTCGCGCGCGGCACTGCGGATTCGATTATGACCACCTCGCCAAGACTAACCGTCGCCAGAGCTTCAGCGATGGCAGGAAGATGTGGAATGAGTTCGGGAATGAACGGTGACGGAAGCACGACAAGAGCGATTTCCCATCTTTCTAAATTCTGTTGATGTTGCAAATTCTTGTCGCAGGTAACCAACCACTGAAATCCGGCTGACTTCACCTGCGCGATCAAGCCACCGTTCTTCAAACCCTTCCATTCGTTCGGAAACGGGGCCACCTTCCGCCCGAGCGTCGAGAGGTCCGAAACAAGTTGTCGTGGGACTCCTTCGTCGACGATCGCCTTCACGCAGCTTGCTTTTCGAACTTCCGCGTCAACTCTTCGGAGACAACATGAAGAAGGGCTTCAGCTTGTGCCCGTTCAACGGTCGGGAACTGGTCCAGAAACTCGTCTACGGTATCGCCACCAGCCAGGTACTGAAACAGAACGTCAGCTGGGACGCGTGTGCCCTTAAACACGACAGCGCCCGAAACGATCTCCGGATCGCGGCTTACGATATCTTCCATTTTCATCGCGCGTTCTCCGAGTTGCAGCGAATGATTCATATTACCCCATCCGGGCCGGATTGAGTATTCCCTTCGGGTCGAACTCGCTCTTCAGCCGCGCCGACAGCGCGGCTAGCGCGGTTTCTTGCGGCTCGAAGACCGGGACCGAAGCGCGCCAGGCCGGGCTGGCGCGGACCAGTGTGGCATGGCCGCCGCCGAATTTTTTGACTAGCCGGCGTAGGACTTCGGCTTCCGGGTCCGCTTCCATGCGCAGCCAGACCAGGCCGCCCTGCCAATCGTAGTAGGCATCGACGCCTGCTTCCACGCGCAGGGCCATCACCATCTTGTGCGCTTCGGACGGGGCCATCGAAACCCGCCAGACGGGTTTTCCGGAGCGGTCCGCGAAAAGCGAGCAGTCGCGAATGTCGCGCCAGACGCGTTTCGAGGTGGCAAGTCCGAGTTCATCGATGATTCCGGCATTTTTCAGCAGGGTCTTGAGGGCACCAATCCGGTAGGCAACCGAGGGGCCAAACCCTTCAACGCGGAGCAGCGTCACGGCTTCGGGGCCGAGCGTTCCAAACGCCAGGCGCGCGGCGACGCCGTCGGGCAGATGGGCAGCGGCCGAAACCTCGGCGCTGGAGCCAAGCGCCAGCGCCATGGCGGCGGTTGCCTCCTCGTCGGTGAGGCCGCGAAGGCTGAGCGTCGTCTCGGTCTCGGCTGCGGGCAGCACTTTGAAGGTGACATCCGTCAGCACGGCGAGCGTGCCCCAGGAGCCGGCCATAAGCTTGGACATGTCGTAGCCGGTGACGTTTTTCACGACGCGGCCGCCGGATTTGAAGGCTTCGCCGCGCCCGGAAACGGCGTCGATGCCGAGGATATGGTCGCGCGCGGCCCCTGCCTTGAGACGGCGCGGGCCAGACAAATTGGTCGCCAGCACGCCGCCGATCGTGCCGCGTCCGGGCGCGCCGCCCAGAAGCGGGCCGTAATCCATCGGCTCGAAGGCCAGCTGCTGGCCGTGTTCGGCAAGCAATGTCTCGATCTCGGCGAGCGGAGTGCCGGCGCGGGCCGACAGCACCAGTTCCTCCGGTTCGTAGAGCGTGACGCCGGAGAGCCGAGAGAGGTCGAGCGTGTGCTCGGTCTGCGCCGGACGGCCAATGCCGCGCTTCGAGCCATGGCCGACGATTTCCAGCGGTGATTGCTCGCCAAGCGCCCACTGGACCGCGGCGAGGGTTTCGGCGGGCGTGGTGGGGGTGAAGGTGGTCATGTGCGCAACCTCCTCTCCCCCCTTGAGGGGGAGATGGCTGCGCAGCAGCCAGAGGGGGTCGTTGCGGCAGTGCGCGGCTCAAAAACTGCGTCGAGTCCGGTGGTGGGGACCCCACCCGGCCGCTTCGCGGCCACCCTCCCCTCAAGGAGGGAAAGCGTCGGCGCTCTCATCCCCATCAAAACCTCGGAATATCCGGGAACGGCAGTTTGCCGCCCGAGATGTGCATGCGGCCGAGCTCGGCGCAGCGGCGCAACTGCGGAAACACTTTTCCCGGATTGAGCAGATGGTTGGGGTCGAAGGCGCATTTGACCCGCATCTGCTGGTCGAGGTCGATCTGATTGAACATTTCGGGCATCAGATCGCGCTTTTCAACGCCGACGCCGTGTTCGCCAGTCAAGACGCCGCCGACCTTCACGCAGAGCCGCAAAATGTCGGCGCCAAAATCCTCGGCTTTTTCGAGTTCGCCGGGCACATTGGCGTCGTAGAGTATGAGCGGGTGCAGATTGCCGTCGCCGGCGTGGAAGACGTTGGCGACGCCGAGACCGTATTTTTCCGACAGCTCGCGCATGCCGGCGAGCACGCGCGGCAGCTCCTTGCGTGGAATCGTGCCGTCCATGCAGTAATAGTCGGGCGAGATGCGGCCGACCGCCGGGAACGCCGCCTTGCGGCCGGCCCAGAACATCATCCGCTCCTGCTCGCTGGTCGAAATGCAGCAGGTGGTCGAGCCGTTCCGATAGGCGATCGCCTCGACCAGGCCGATCAGATGATCGACCTCGACGCCCGGCCCGTC
>JBGTLX010000356.1:0-4256 GCA_041743855.1 Rhizobiaceae bacterium
GCCGGTTTCATCCCGATCCGCAAGAAGGGCAAGCTGCCGCACAAGACGGTTCGCGTCGCCTACAGTCTCGAATACGGGCTGGATGAGATGGAGATGCACCGGGACGCGGTCAAGCCAGGCGAAAAGGTAATCCTGGTCGATGATTTGATCGCCACCGGCGGGACCGCCGAGGGCGCGGTCAAGCTGCTCCGCCAAATGGGCGCCGACATCATTGCCGCCTGTTTCGTCATCGATCTGCCGGAACTCGGCGGACGCAGGAAGCTCGAGGCGCTCGGGGTTCCGGTTCGCACGCTGATCGCCTTCGAGGGACATTGAGCCCGATCAGGAAATCAGGCGCTCTTCACCAGCACGGCGCTTTCGAACTCCAGCACTTTGTCGCCGGTCGAGTCGAAAGCATCCGCGCGGATGGTCAAGATCCGCCATCCGGGCCGCGACGCGATCGGCCGATGCGCGACGCCGGTTCTGGTAAAGGTGACGGTCTCGCCGGCAAAGACGGGCTTTAGCCATTTCAGATTTTTGAAGCCGGGGGAGGGACCGAATTCGGGCGGAGGTCCCAGACCATCCCAGCGCGGGCCGTCGACGCTTGCCGCCACATTCAACTTCATCCAGATCGCGGCCGTGTGCCAACCTGAGGCGCACAGGCCGCCGAGGACAGTTTTTCCGGCCGATTTCTCGTCGACGTGAAAGACCTGCGGATCGTATTTTTTTGCGAACGCCTTTATCGCGTCCGCGTCGAATCTGTGGGAGCCGAGCGAAGTTGTGACGCCGATGCCGAAGAATTCGTCGAGAGTCATCCGGCAGCCTCGCGGGTGAGGAACATGCATGAGTTCTCGAATTCGAACACGCTTTCGCCCTTCTGGTTGAAGAGTTCCGAATGCCATTTGACGAAGCCGAGATCGGGTTTCGAACTGGACAGGCGTTTGGAGACGATGGTGAGGTGTCCCGTGAGAACGTCGCCCGCGAGCACCGGCCGCTTCCACCTCACATAGTCGACGCCCGGCGCGCCCTGCGAGGTCGAGTCGAGCATAAAGGCGTCGCACAGCATGCGCATGAACATCGCGCAGGTGTGCCAACCCGACGCCGAAAGACCGCCGAGAATGCTCGCTTTGCCGGCCTCTTCGTCGAGATGCATAGGCTGGGGGTCGAACTGCGAGGCAAATTCGACGATTTCTTCGGATGTCACCAGTTTGGACCCGAGATCGAGCCTCACGCCTTCGGAAAAATCCTCGTACGCCCACTTCTTGCTGATGCCGTTCCGGCCGCTCAAAGCCAGCCTCGCCGTTTGAAGAACCAAAAAGGCAGGACGCCCGAAATCACCATCAGGGCAATGGCGAATGGATAACCGAGAACCCACTGTAGTTCGGGCATGACGTCGAAATTCATGCCGTAGACCGAGGCGACCAGCGTGGGGGGTAGAAAAACGAGCGCTGCCACCGACACGATCTTAATGATGCCGTTCTGCTCGATGCCGATCATGCCGAGCGTAGCGTCGAGCAGGAATACGATCTTCTGCGAAAGAAAGGTCGCGTGATCGGAAAGCGACGAGACGTCGCGCGACAGGGTCTTCACCCTGGCGCGGACATCGACTTCGTTCTTCTGCTGCAAGGCGGCCTGCCCGAAGAAGCCGGACAGGCGCTGCAGGGTCAGCAGGCTGTCCTGGATATTCGAGACGAGGTCCTCCTTGCGGCCGATGCGGCGCAAGATGAGCTGAAAATCGCGGTTGCGTTTCGACGCATTCTTGGCGGCCGGATGAAAAATATCGTGCGACACCTCGACCACTTCGCGGCCTGCCCGTTCAAGAACGTCGGCAAGGCGATCGACGATGGTTTCGAGCAGGCCGATCAATATCGACTGACCCGTGGTGCACCCTATGTCGGTTTTTTCCGCCCGCATCGGAAACGTCTGGAAGGCGCGTGGCTCATGATAGCGCACCGTGATCAATCTGCCTGAGACAAGCACGAACGTCACCGGCGACATGAAGGGGCGGTCGCCGTCGGCGTGCGCAGGCACCGTCGCGGTCATGAAAAACGCGCCGTTCTCCGTGTAGAGCCGGCTGGAGATCTCGATCTCGTCCATCTCTTCGCGTGTGGGAATTCCAACGCCGATCCAGTCCTCGATCGTCGCTTCTTCGTCCTTGGTCGGTTCAAAAAGGTCGATCCAGACGATTTTTTCCCGGTTTGGCACAAGGTCGTCGACCAGGCGCAACCGATCATTGTCGACAACATAGGCTTTGATCATCGCGAAGCTTCCTGTTTCGCCCAGGCGCGGCGTGGATATGTAAGGACTCCGTTCAAAGCCATGCCGCAAATTGATGAACGCCCTGATCAGGTGTTGAACTTGAACAGCAGCACATCGCCGTCCTGAACGACGTATTCCTTGCCTTCGTCGCGCGCCTTGCCGGCCTCCTTGGCCGGCACCTCGCCGCCGAGGGTGACGAAATCATTGTAGGCGATGGTTTGCGCGCGGATGAAGCCACGCTCGAAGTCGGTGTGGATCACGCCTGCGGCTTGCGGCGCCTTGGCGCCCTTGTGGACGGTCCAGGCGCGGGTTTCCTTAGGTCCGACCGTAAAATAGGTAATCAGGTGGAGCAGGTCGTATCCGGCGCGGATGAGCTTGTCCAAGCCCGGCTCTACGAGGCCGAGATCGGCGAGGAACTCCTTGGCCTCCTCGTCGGGCAGTTGCGCCACTTCAGCTTCGATCGCCGCCGAAATGGTCACCACGAGCGCGCCTTGGCTTGTCGCCATCTGCTCCACGGCGCGGGTATGCTCGTTGCCGGTTGCCGCATCGGCCTCGGACACGTTGCAGACATAGAGGACCGGATGGGAGGTCAGCAGGTTGAGGCCCTGCAGAATTTCCAGATCTTCCGATGCAATTCCGTCAAGCAGGATGCGCGCCGGGCGGCCCGCCTGCAGAAGCACGAGCGCCTTCTCCATCATGGGCAGGATCGTCAGCGCCTCTTTGTCCTTGCCGCCCGCTCGTTTGCGGAACTGCACGATGCGGCGCTCCAGACTGTCGAGATCGGCCAGCATCAGTTCGGTCTCGACCGTTTCGGCGTCGGCGACCGGATCGATCCGACCCTCGACATGGGTGATGTCGTCGTCCTCGAAGCAGCGCAGCACATGGACGATGGCGTCGACCTCGCGGATGTTGGCCAAGAACTGGTTGCCCAGCCCTTCGCCCTTGGACGCGCCACGCACCAGTCCGGCAATGTCGACGAACGAGATGCGAGTCGGAATGATCTCCTTCGATTTTCCCGTTGTGGCGAGTTTCTGCAGACGCGGATCGGGGACCGCCACTTCGCCGGTGTTCGGCTCGATGGTGCAGAACGGATAATTGGCGGCCTGCGCGGCGGCGGTGCGCGTCAGCGCGTTGAAAAGCGTCGATTTGCCGACATTTGGCAGGCCGACGATGCCGCATTTGAAACCCATGACGTGAAGTCCTAGCGAAATTGAGAGGATATGAACCGGGCTATGGGCGAAAGGATCGACGATCGTCAAGCCTTCAAGGTTCCGGCGGCCTTGGTTTATGTCTTGCCGCCGAACAGCCGTTTCAACATGGCGGCTACCGGCCCGGTTTCGGGCAGCTTCACGGCAGCCGGTTGTGGTCGCGCCTGACGGATGTGGCTCTGCTGCCTGGTGGCGGACTGCTCCGGCTTAGGCTCTGCCTTGCCGCCGCCGGAAACGGCAAGGCTTGCCTTGTTCATGAAACTGCTGTCGTCGCCCCTAGCGAGCAGATCGGCGCCATCGGCAACGGTGTCAAGCAGTGGGTCCAGCCATTCGCGGTCGGACTTGGCGAAATCGCCCAAGACATGGTGAGTGACCATCTCCTTGACACCCGGATGGCCGATGCCGATGCGCACGCGGCGGTAGTCGTTGCCGATATGCCCGTCGATCGAGCGGATGCCGTTATGACCGCCCGCGCCGCCGCCTTTCTTGACCCGGACCTTGCCGGGGGCAAGATCGAGTTCGTCGTGGAAAACGGTCAGCGCCGAGGGCTCGAGCTTGTAGAAGCGCAGCGCCTCGCCGACCGCTTGGCCGGAGAGGTTCATAAAACCTTGCGGCTTGATGAGAAGGATTTTTTCAGCGCCGAGAGTGCCTTCGGCGATGAGGCCGTGAAATTTCTTCGTCCAGGGCGAAAAACCATGGCGGCGGGCAATCGCGTCCGCCGCCATGAAGCCGACATTGTGCCGGTTGTTCGCGTATTTCGCACCCGGATTGCCGAGACCAGCAAAGACAAGCACTGGTTTTGCCTCCGGA
>JBGTLX010000357.1:0-1991 GCA_041743855.1 Rhizobiaceae bacterium
GGCGTTGGCGAACACGCTGGCGAGCCTCGAGCTCGGCGTGACGGCGGTGGATAGCGCCGTGGCCGGCCTCGGCGGCTGCCCCTTCGCGCCGGGCGCCACCGGCAACGTCGCCACCGAGGATGTGGTCTACATGCTCCACGGCATGGGCATCGAGACCGGCGTGGATTTCGACAAGCTGATCGAAACCGCGTTCTTCATCTCCGACTATCTCGGCCGGCCGCCGGTGTCGCGCGTCGCCAACGCCATGCGCTCGCGCCGCAAGAAGGCCGCCTGAGCCGATGCCGCTGCACCTCATCAAGATCGCGGTGGGCTGCGAGACGGTCGAAGACATCGCCCGGTTCCAGCGCGAGCGCGCCAAAGAGCGCGGGCGCCTCTTCCACGTCACGCGCCACAAGCCGAAGCTCGAGCAGGCGATTCTCGACGGCGGCTCGATCTATTGGATCATTCGCGGTTTCGTGCGCGTCCGCCAGCGCATCGTGGGCTTCGAGGAGGCGAATTGGCCCCAGCGCGGCAAGGTCTGCCTGCTGCTGCTCGACAAGAAGCTGGTGCAGACCGAGCTGCAGCCGCGCCGCGCGCATCAGGGCTGGCGCTACTTCAAAGCCGAGGAAGCGCCGCGCGACCTGCCCAAAGGCGTGAAGCCCCGGAGGGAGCCGCCGCCTAAGATAGCGGCAGAACTAAGAGCGCTCGGCCTGCTCTAGGTTTTACGAAATCCCCAAACCGAGGTCCCTCGGTGCGCCGCACGCCGTCGCGGTTGCCTTGAATCGAGCCGGCTATTTGCGCGTCGTCAATGCTGCGGTGACCCCAAGGCCGATGAACGAAGCTCCGGCGAACCAACGCTGGAAGCGCAGGAAGCGCCGGCTGCGGCGGAGGAAATCGCCGGCGGCACCGGCCACCAGCGCGAACATCCCGTCGGTCATCATGCCGAGGCCCATGAAGGTGAGGCCGAGGATGAGTATCTGCCAATGCACCGCGCCGCTCGCGGGATCGACGAATTGCGGCAGGAAGGCGAGGAAGAAGATCGCCGTCTTCGGATTTAAGAGATTAACGACAAAGCCGTCGCGGAAGACGCGGCGCAGCGGCTCTGCCGGCACCGTTTGCGCTTCGGGCTCGGGGTCTTTGGCCATCAGCGTCCGGATGCCGATCCAGATGAGATAGGCGGCGCCAAGATACTTGACGATTTCGAAGGCGAGCGCCGAGGACACGAGGAGGGCGGAGAGCCCGACCGCCGCCGCGGCGATATGGACGATGGTGCCGAGATGGATACCGAGCACCGAAACCAGCCCCGCTGTCCGCCCTTGTTCGACCGAGCGCGCGACGATATAAAGCACCGCCGGGCCAGGCGTTATCAGCAGCACCACCGACGCCACGACGAACAAACCCCACAGGGTCGGATCGGGCATGGGCCTCTCCTCGCTTCGCTTTCTGCGAGCAAGCCACATCGCGGCGGACGAGACAAGAGATCATCCCTTTGCGCTGGTGCCGGAATCGCAATGCGATCGAGCGAAGATCCTGCGCCTCGAAGAACCGGCCCGGCCGGAACCGAGCCGCCGCCGTCTGCCTCGCCGCGGCATGACCGATCAAGGACGATGAGTTCGGAGCCTAGTCAGGGCACTTGTTCTGCCACGGATTGGCTGCGCCGCTGGCCACGATGATGCCGTCCTTGATATAGGTCTTGCCGTCGCTGCCAACGGAGCCGATGACCTTGTAGCGATTCGGTTCCTTCAGCATCGTGATGTCGAAGGCGAGGCCGGTCGTGTCGCCGGTTATCGTGGTGAACCGCATGGCGATGGTGTCGTCGGACACGACGCGCACGCGATCGACGGACCGGACGGTCGGCTGGCGCGGAGAAAATTCGACGCGATACTGGCCGCCCGTGCCGGTCAGGGTACGCTCGAAAATCGTGTGCGCATTGCCGCTGCCGGGCGGTCGGGCGCAATCGTAGGCCCAACGCCCCAGCATGCCGACATCGGCGAGCATATTGCCCGCGACTT
>JBGTLX010000358.1:0-3780 GCA_041743855.1 Rhizobiaceae bacterium
GCGAGCAGCAGCCCGGTGCCGTAGGCCGCGAGCATGGCTGCAAGCGTCGCGATGAATGGCTGGATGCGCAGCCTGGTAATGACGATGCCGTTGATCACGCCGACGGCCAGTCCCGCGGCTAGCCCGCCGAAAAGTCCCGCCGCCCAGTGATAGGGCGAGAGCAGGGCCGCCACCACGCTCGACATTGCGGCTGTCGCGCCCACCGACAGGTCGATGCCGCCGGTCATGATGACCAGCGCCATGCCGAGCGCGATCAGCGCGAACATGGAGTTGTAGCGCAGGAACGACAGCGCGTTGAACGGCGACAGGAAATTGTCGTAGCGCAGCGCTCCGAACAGGATCAGGCCGATGAGCGCCGCGATGACGCCCAACCGGGCGAGATCAATGTTGGATTTCGGGGCGAGGGGGCCGAGAAAGCCGAGCCTGGATGCAGCCGTGCTCATCGCAAGAGCCGTTCATGGTTAGATTGAAACGGTTCTGTTTCTCCGATGGCGAGACGATCCGTGCGGAAGGCGGCGCACGCCCGATGTGGTTCATCGGGCAAGCCGGCTGACAAAGCGGGCGTCCGCCAGCGGGAAACCCTTCGGGCCGGGTAAATATGGGCCAAATCCTTCGGTCTCCGGACTTGGCCGTGCCACCAGCACGACCTGCGCCGAAGCCCTCGACCTTGACCCATATTCCCGCCGGCAGAACGATTCAATCTAGCCATGAACGGCTCTAGCCCCTGTCCGCGCGTTGCTGGATATAGACGGCGGCGACGATCAGGCCGGCCTTGACGACCAAGGCCGCCGCGTCCGGCACGCCGTTGGCGAGCAGCGTGTAGCGGACAAGCTGGATAACGAACGCGCCGAGCAGGGTGCCGAGCACATTGGCGCGGCCTCCGGTCAGCAGCGTTCCGCCGACGGCGACCGCGGCTATTGCATCTAGCTCCATGCCCAACCCGACCAGATTGGCGTCGCTGGCCGAATTGCGCGCCACCACGATAAGGCCGGCAATCCCGGCACAGAGACCGCTCAACACATAGACAAGGCGCTTGACCCGCTTGGCCGGGATGCCGGCGAGGCGGGCCGCCTTCTCGTTGCCGCCGACCGCGATGATCTGCCGGCCGAGCCCGGTGCGGCGGATGAGAAACGCGCTGAGGGCAACGACGACTATCATAATGATCACCTGCGCGGGGACGCCGAAGACGCGGCCGAGCGCGATGAACTGGAAGGATTCGTTCTTGAACACCTGCAGATTGCCGTTGGTCATCACCTGCGCGATGCCACGCCCGGCGATGAACAGCACCAGCGTGGCCACGATCGGCTGGATCGAATAGCGCGTGATCAAAAAACCGTTGAACCAGCCGAACGCGCCGGCCACGATGACGGGCAGGATCAGCGCCAGCGCGACGGCGACGAAGGCATTGTCGATGGGCACGATGGTGCCGAGGAAGATCATCGGCGCCAGCGCCCCCGAAATCGCCATCAGCGAGCCGACCGACAAATCGATGCCGCCGGTAGCGATCACCAGCGTCATCCCGACGCCGACGATGACGATGGTCGCCACCTGCGTCAGGTTCACGTTGAGCGTCTGCCAGGACACGAAATTAGGCGTGACCAGGATGTTGAAGGCGATGAGCGCCAGGAACGCGGCCAGAGTGCCATAGCGGCTCAGCCATATCAGCGAACTGCGGCGGCGACTTCCCGGCTGTCCGGAATCCGCGGTGTCGAGCGCCGTCATGCGGCGGTCTCGCGCTGATGCGCCATGGCGCTCATCAGCCGCTCTTCGCCGAGTTCGCCGGCGGCGAGATGCTCGACCGACCTGCCGTCGCTGAGCACCGTAACGTGGTCGGCAGCCGCAATCAGTTCCTCCAGTTCGGACGAGATCATCAGCACGCTTAATCCCTCATCGGCCAGCGAACGCAGCAACCGCAGGATTTCGGCCTTGGCGCCGACATCGATGCCACGCGTCGGCTCATCGACGATGAGCAGGCGCGGATTCATGCACAGCCAGCGCGCCAACAGCACCTTCTGCTGATTGCCGCCCGACAGTTCGCGGATCATCTGCTCGGGCGAGGAGCATTTGATGCCGAGCAGCTTGATGTAGCGCTCGACGATTTCCTGCTGGGCGGCATGATCGACGATGCCGGACTTCTGCAGCCTGGGCAGGATTGCGAGCGTCATGTTCTCGCGCACGCTCATCTCGGGAATGATGCCCTCGACTTTGCGGTCCTCCGAAACGAAGCCGATGCCATCGGCAATAGCGTCGGCGGGTTCGGCATAGTTTTTCTCGACACCCGCCACCGATATCGTTCCGCCGGAACGCCGGTCGGCGGCATAGATCAGCCGCGCGGTTTCGGTGCGGCCCGAACCGAGCAGTCCGGCAAGCCCGGCGATTTCGCCCTTGCCGATCTTGAGCGACACGTCGAGGACCCGCAGGCCAGCGGCCAGGCTCCTGGCTTCGACGAAGAGCGCCCCGGCCGTTTCTCCGCTGCCGCGGGTTTTGGCGGTGAAGGCGGTCAGTTCCTTGCCAAGCATGGTGCGGACAAGCTCGATCTTGGAAATATCCTTCATGGCGCTGACCGCGACCGTGCGGCCGTCCCGCATGATGGTGACACGGTCGCAGATCGCGTAAAGCTCGTCGAGGCGGTGGCTGATGAAGATGGTCGCCACGCCGTCGGCCTTCAGCGTGCGTATCGTCTCGAACAGGACCGCCACTTCACGCTCGTCGAGCGATGAGGTCGGCTCGTCCATGATCACCAGCTTCGCATTTTGCGTCACGCCGCGCGCGATCGCCACCATCTGCCGTGTCGCCGCGCCGAAATCCTCGAGCGGGCTGTCCACGTCGATGTCAAGATTGAACCGCTGCAGCACCGCGCGCGCCTGCGCGCGCATCCGCCCGCGGTCGACCAGACCGAATCTTTTAGGCTCACGGGCGAGAAAGATGTTCTCGGCGACCGAGCGGTGCGGAGCGAGATTGATTTCCTGATAGATAGTTGCAATGCCCGCCACCTGACTTTCGGCCGTCGAGCGGAACTCGGCTGGCCTGCCATCAAACACAATTTCGCCGGCGTCGCGCGAATAGGCGCCGGTCAGGATCTTGATCATGGTCGATTTGCCGGCGCCGTTCTGGCCGACCAGCGCCATGACCTCGCCATCCTCCATCTCGAGCGAAGCGGAAGCCAGCACCAGGACGCCCGAAAAGCTCTTGTCGACGCCCTTCATGGATAAAAGCACGAAAATTCCTCCCCTCCCGATTGTGCGCCCGCGTGTCCTTGCAGGCAATCGGGGCCGCCGCCAAAAGGCGGGCCGGCCGGAAAGCGATCCGACCGGCCCGCAGCGGGAGAAGTCTAGTGGTCCGATTCCGACATTTGCATCCCGTGCGGCTAAGCTCCGAGCAAATGTCGGAATCAAAGGACCACTAGGTAACATTTTGATTCTAGTGGAGCTTTGAATTTGACATTTGTACTGCGCTAGCCGTGAATGGGATTCAAATGTCAAATTCGCTCCACTAGTATGCGTTCGGCAATTCGGCGGCGGCGTTCGAGGAATCGTAGAACTTGTCCTCGTTGATCAGCTGAGGCTCGATGGTTTCTCCCTTGGCCATGCGGGCCAAGGTTTCGAAGGCTTTGGGGCCGAAGCGCGGATTGCATTCGACAACCGCATTGATCTTGCCGTCGACCACCGCCTGGACGGCTTCCTTGCCGCCGTCAATGGAGAGCACGAGAATATCCTTGCCGGGCACCTTGCCGGCGGCCTCGATTGCGGCGATCGCGCCCATGGCCATCTCGTCATTGTG
>JBGTLX010000359.1:0-1892 GCA_041743855.1 Rhizobiaceae bacterium
ATCGCCATGGGCGCGGGGTCGGACGTGGCCATCGAGAGCGCCGGCATCACGCTGGTCAAGGGCGACCTGACCGGTATTTTACGCGCGCGGACGCTCGCCCAGGCCGCCATCCGCAACATCAAACAGAACCTGTTCTTCGCCTTCTTCTACAACGTGCTCGGCGTGCCGGTTGCAGCCGGCGTGCTCTATCCGGTGACGGGCGTGCTCCTGTCGCCGATGCTGGCGGCCGCCGCTATGAGCCTGTCCTCGGTCACCGTGATAGGCAACGCACTGAGGCTGCGCTCGCTGGACTTGAAGTGACGCCGCTGTCGCTTACCTTCCAATGACTGGAAGGTTCGCCTTCTTCCCTTACGGAGACAAACATGAACATCGGAACCGTGGCGGACAAATCGGGCCTGCCGCCCAAAACGATCCGCTATTACGAAGATATCGGGCTGCTAAAACCCGGTCGGGCCGACAATGGCTACCGCGACTATTCGGCGGGCGATTTGCACAGGCTGCGCTTCCTGCAGCGTTCGCGCGGCCTCGGCTTTTCGGTCGAGGAATGCCGGCAATTGCTGTCGCTTTACAATGACAGGGAGCGCGAAAGCGCCGACGTGAAGGCGATCGCCGAGGCCAAGCTCGCCGAGATCGATCGCAAGCTCGAAGAGTTGGCCGGCCTGCGCGATATGCTGCGGCATCTGGTCGACCATTGCCATGGCGACCACCGTCCGGATTGTCCCATCATCGACGGCCTAGCCGGACGCGGCGCGATGTAAGCGCATTGCGGCGCACCGTTCACCGCAAAGTAACGCGAAGATGCGAGGGTGTAGCTACGACCAATCCGAGGTTCGCGCGTGTCGCTCCGCCGGTTTTCACTCGACGCTCTGCTTGGAATGCTTGGTCTGGCGGCGCTGTTCTGCCTCAGTTCGATCGGGGCGACGCTAGCTGTGGTCGCCGGAATTTCCATCGTCGGGCTGCCGCTCATGCTGGCGATGGCGGCGACACCGACGATTTTCCTTATCCTGTTCGTGGCGCGGCTTATCTATCTCGGCCTGTTCGCGCTCGGTCCGCGCCTGAAAGTGGTGGGCATCGTCGCCAGCCTCGCGCTGGCGGTTGGCGCGCTGGCGATCCTGCCATGGCAGGCGAATCGGCATCTCGACGAAGTGGCCGCTTCCCTGGTGGAGGGCGACCTGAACACGCTCGGCGCGCCGGAGACGATCGGCACGCTTGCCGTCGTCACCACGAGTTTCCATGGCAAGCAAAGCGCCTGCGGCGATTTCTGCCAGAGGGCGTTGCTCAACAATGCCGTCGGCCGTTTCATCGCGGTACACCAGAAGGCGCCCTTGGGTGCGCCTGACGACGCGATGACCGGCGTATCCCATCGGCTCGAGCGCCGCCCGACCTGCCCCGCGACCGAACTGAACGAAGGCGGAGACCGGCTCGTGATAGAAGGCGAGAATCGCGACTGGAGCGACAAGACGGCCGCAGATCTCATGCGCCTCAAGGCGGCGGCGGGCATCTGCCTGATCGTCGAGGAGGCGACCGTGGCCGACGCCGACTCGGTGCTGGTTGCCGGGCCTTCGCGGATGGGCCTTTCGGAAGCGGGCGCGGGAATGTCGCCCTTTGCCGACACGGTGAAGGCGGAAGTGCTGTCGTACCATGTCCGCGAAGAAGGCGCGCTCGTGGAGCGCTATCGCCAGACCGCCGTGACCTACCACAGACTGTTGCCGATCTTGGCGCCGAGCTATGCCTCAGGCTACGGACTGGAACTGAGAGCCGGATTGCTGCGCCGCACGGCCTATGCGGGAGCGGCAAAGCCCTACGTGCCTGCGCCCGCCTTGGCGCCGTTTCTTGCCAATGTGCTGGGCCTCGACCTGGCGCTGCGCGACGGCGCCGCCCGCGACATGACG
>JBGTLX010000360.1:0-9366 GCA_041743855.1 Rhizobiaceae bacterium
AATCGACCTTCCGCACGGCCTCTCGGCCGACAAATCGGCTATGCTCGCGTTTCCACGGATGAACAGGCCACCGAAGCCCAGGAAATCGAGCTGCGCTCGGCCGGCTGCGACGTCATCGTCCAGGAGCATGGTTCAGGCGCATCGAGGGCCAGGCCGGCGCTTTCACGGCTTGTCAATGGGATCGGCGCCGGCGATGTGCTGGTCGTGGTGCGTCTCGACCGCCTGGCGCGCTCGGTCAGCCATCTTCTCGAGGTCATCGAGGATCTGACGGCGAAGGGAGCGCATTTCCGGTCGTTACGCGATCCGATCGATACGTCGACGCCGCAGGGCATGTTTTCGCTCCAGGTCCTCGGGGCCGTCGCACAGCTCGAGCGGGCGCTGATTTCGGAACGAACAAAGGCCGGAATCCAGGCGGCAAAGGCCAGGGGCCGGCTTCCAGGCAATCCCGGCATCCGTGAACGGCGGCCGGAGGCTCTGGCCAGGATGACGGTCATCCAGAAGGCTGCCTACGGCACCCGCATTCAGGCCTCGGCCAGTCAATGGCTGCCGACGGTGCGAAAAATGCGTCCGGATCATAATTGGGACGACATTGCGCGGGTCCTGAAGCAACGCGGCCTCGGCTGGACACCGGAGCGGTTGCGCCGGGCCGTGAAGTGGCTGGTCTCGGAGCACATGGCCGACCCGAGCCTGCTCAGGAAATCCCCTCCCCGTCTTCCGGAAGACCGGCTGATGACGCTCGTCGCGGGCATCCATTCATCGAACCCGGATCTCACGCTGCGCGAGATCGCGGCCCAGCTTGAGCGCCTGCATGAACGGACGCCGCGCGGCAGCGCGAGATGGTCGGCCTCCTCGGTCAAGAACCTGCTGGACCGGGCCCGCCAGCTTGGCCTTGTGTCCCCGACCTAGCGCCGGGGACATTGCCTGGCAGCTGTATGTCGACATAATTGGTTTTCATCGACCCATTATCAGAACGTGTCGATCCCAACGACATGTCCGGACGACGTGTCTAAGAAAACCATGCCGGCCAGCGCCAAGGACGCCGTCGTCCGCAGTTGCTGATTGCTTAGGGGCTGCTGTCAGCATCTTCGAGAATCGGAAGTTTTTTCGCCTTGGCCAAGTCGCTGAAATTCGTGATGCTCACGGAAGCATCCGGAAACCGCGCCGTGATCTCCAAAGTGCCGCCGAGCGCCTCGATGTAGCGACGCAGGTTGCTGACATACATATCGGCCCGGCGCTCGAGCTTGGCCACTGCCGGCTGGCCTACATGAAGGTCTCGCGCCAACTCTTCCTGGGACTTTTCCCTGACCTGCCGTAATTCGTGCAGCGCCATTTCATGAAGCGTCTCGCGGGTCGCTACTTCATTGCGCGCGCGCCGTTCGGCCGTCATGCCAGCCCGCAGCTCGCTGAAAGAACGATGTCCGGTCATGGTATCAATCCTTCCGTTCGGATCTCGATCAGATACTCGTCATAGAGACGATCAGCGATCGGGATCATTATCTCATAAAAGCGATCATCTCCGCTCTTGTTGCCGCCGGTCAGCAAAATCGCGGTACGACGCGGATCGAAGGCGTAAAACACCCGATATGGCTCTCCGCCGCTCTGGACGCGAAGTTCGCGCATGTGAGAATGCCTTGATCCCTCGATTCCCGACGAATGCGGAAATGGCAGTTGCGGACCCTTAGCTTCCAGCACGCCGACGATCCGGTCGATATCGTCCTGGACCGTTTCCACCAGCTTCGAATACCAGGCTCCGAACTCGTCGGTGAATTCAACATTCCAGCTCATCGTTGATCACCAATATATTCCATCGACGGAATAATGCAAGACGCTTGGGCGAAAGTCGCCAGCATCATCTGCGCACCCGTTTCAACCTTTGTCATCATCCGCCCTCGCCTTGTCGATCAGAGATGCGCAGATAAGCCACGCCTCTCCCCAAGGATCGAACTCGTGCCTCATCATGATCAACGCCCCGACTTGTCGAGGCTGCGACGCAACGCATCGCTGATTTCCAGTCGATTCTCGGTGCGCAACACCTTCCCGGTTGTCTCCAGCTCGGTCGAGGCGGCTTCGACACCGCTTTCGGCGACCTTCGACACATCGAGCCTGGCCCGCAGCAAGGCCATGACCATCGGCCAGACCGAGAATTTGGCGTCCTTCGCCTTGTCGGTCAGGCTGCGCAGATAGCCCCCGGCGCTGTTGATCTGGTCCTGCCGCTGATAGATCGCGGCAATGGTGATCGCCGCCTGCTGCTCGCCCATTGCGGTGCGCGCCTCCTCCCAGGCGCTGGGGCTGATGCCCAAACTCGGCCGGGCAACTTCCGCCGCCGCCAAAAATTCGCGCCAGCCACGGATTCCGCCGCCGCCCTTCACCAGCCAGAGCATGTTCGGGCAGGCGTCCAGCACGATCCCCAAGGGCAGCTCGCGTCTCGGCAGGCTGCGCACGTTGTCGGTTTCCGCGGCGTTGCCGCCCGCTTCAGTCTTATTTCCTAAGCCGCTTTCAGATTCAGATTTAGAGTCTGGTTTTGAATTTTGTATGTGGCGCTCAATACGAGACTCATTGGCGCTCATATTCGTTGTTTTTACGAAGGATTCCAAAGCCTCACGCACTTCGGCCCACAAATCCTCAAGCTCTTCGGCGATTGTCTCGAGAACCTGGCGGGGCGCAGTACGCGGAATCCCGCCGACGATGGCCTGATAGGCTTGCTGGATCCTGCCCCAATTCGCCGGCACGCTTTCTTCGATGCCGGCGTCGATCATCTTGACGATGTCGCGGCGGCATATGGTTAGCCGTTCCCTAACGAGGCGATACGCCTTCTTCTCGGCCCTGACGGCTTCCGCCAGCTCCTTGAATTCGGCCGCCCGGGCGACGATCGGCGAGATGTCGAAGCCATAGGCCTGCTCGATCTCACCCCCCTGCCCTTTCCGGGCAAACCGCTTGCCGTTCGGGCTGTCCCTGCGGATGATCAACCCACACTCGACCAGGACGGCCAAGTGGCGCCGTAGCGTCGCCGGCGCCATGCCGTTGGCGCGGCCGATCAACTGTTCGTTGGACGGCCAGACGATCAACTCGCTGTCGCCATAGAGCGCAGTATCCGGATGGAACGATAGCAGCGCGTCGAGGATCGCAAGGGCGCGATCGGTCGCGCCAAGGCCGCTTCGAGCTTCCTTGATATTCTGGAAGACATGCCATTTGTGGACGGTCAGGTCCGCTGGCATAGCCTTTGCGGCCACTTGGCTTGAAATCATGCCAAGCGTCATCGGCCGCCGCCCAAAGGGCGTCGTTGAAATTTGCGGGTTCATGCCTTCGCCTCTAAGCTCCAGGCAAAGCAGAGCCGCTCACCAAAACGGTGCCTGATCTCTCACGAGACCCTTGACTATGATTCGCGGAAGTGGGATTCTCGTTGTTGCCAAACGAACGAGAGGGGCTTCCGAGACACTGTTTCGGGGGCCTTTCTTTTTTGCCTTCGGTTAATTACCTCGAAAAGTCGTTGCACGGTCTTCATTCGGATTCGGCCGAAGCCAGCACCGTCTCAAGTCCCGAAAACCTTGTCATCTGACAAGGTTTTCAACACGGAATTGAGATCACGTATCGCCCTCACGGGCGAAAAACTTATCCATTAGCGATGGCAATTCTTCTTCCAGGAACGTGGTAAGGGCCGGTGCATGATCTTTCTTCAGCGCCAATCTTACGTCCGCCCCCGAGAACGTGACCTTGCCAACCACCTTCCCTCTAGGGCTTTTTAGCTCCATCTCACTCCTTGACCGCAGCGACGGCTTTTTGATCGACGCCAGCGCATGCTTGAAACGATCGTCCGACGGAAGCGACAAAACCTTGTCAGATGACAATGTTTTGCGGATTCGTCCGATTGCATCGGTGTCCTCGGAGGCGGCGGTTGCCAACGTAACCCACCGCGGCCGGCCGATCTTGGCGGCACGGCCGATAGCCTCGATGAGATCAAGAGGAAGGGTTCGACATACGGACCGCAGCCGCGCGAGTTCTGGGTCGTCAATCGATAGAGCCGCGCGGATATCGCGCGCCTTGATACCCGCTTCGTCCATCCGCCATGCGAACAGCGCTCGTTCAATCCAACTCAGATCCTGGCGTGCAGCATTCTCGATGCCCTGAGCGACGACGAGCTCGCTATCGGACAAAGCCAACACCGTTGCTTTGAGCTTGATGCCAAGCTCTGCCGCAGCACGCCAGCGCCGATGCCCGTAAACAACCTGATATCGTCCTTCCATGCTGGGATGGCGCCGAACCTGAATCGGTACTTTTTGACCTTCCTCGGCGATGAGCTTCTTGAATGCTTCAAAATCGACATCGCTGTCGTCCGGAAGCCGGTCAGGAAATGGCGACGGATCGATATGCTGCGGATCGAGTTCTAACCCACCGCCTGCTTCCACGAGCGCTTGGAGCTGATCCCGTTGTTCGCGCAAATCGCTAAGAGAGCGTTGTGTCGCTCCAATAACACCCGCGCCCACTCTGGCGACCGGCTGAGCCGGGGAGGTGGCTTTCTCGTTTTCGGAGGTGGTCGCATCAGCGGCCTTTTGTTCGGAATGTGAGAATGCGCCAAAGTTTGCGAGGATCGACTTGCGCTTATTCATGCCCGCCCCCAGCTTTCTGAGATCAGGTCCAAGATCCTCTCGTTGACAGCATCCACAGATTCCCGCGCGCGCTTGACCGTGCTGGCGCCGACGTTCCCCGCTTCCAGCTCATACAGCGTCCGCTTCGCTAGCCCCGCAGTCTCGATTGCGGCGCTCTCAATCGCGGTCGGTGTCAGCACGTCCTCAGCAAAAAGGTGCCGGAGCATGGAAACCACGTGGACTTGCGAGTGATCGTTCGGATCATGGCGCGTTACGATATACCGCAGGAAGTCCTGCTCCATCGACGCACCGGCATCGCGAATCACGGAAATCAGATCGCCCATCATCAGAAGGAATTGGCTCATCGACATTACGTCAAGCATCGCAGGATGGACTGTAACGAGGAGGCCCGTCGCGGCGTAGATCGCACCCAGCGTCAGAAAGCCGAGGGAAGGGGGCGTATCAAGGATAACGACGTCATAGTCGTCTTCCACGTCGGCGATCACCAAACGGAGCCGCTCAAAGAAAATACTCTCGGTGCCTGTTCGTCTTTCTGCGAGCACTCGCGGCGTTTCGTGCTCGTATTCCATCACTTCAATATTTCCCGGGATGAGGTCAATGCCCGAGAAGTAGGTTCGGCGAATTATCTCCTGAATCGGTCTTCGCTCGTCGTCGTACCGCAGAGCGGCGTAAATGGTCTCATTCTGCTGGACGTCCATCTCCGGCTGCGCGCCGAACATAGCGGAAAGCGATGCTTGCGGATCGAGGTCGATCGCGAGCACCCGATAGCCATAAAGTGCTAGATAATGCGCGAGATGGGCGCTTGTCGTTGTCTTCGCACTTCCGCCCTTGAAATTGGCTATAGCGAGAATTTGCAGGTGCTCGCCATCTCGCCTGTGGGGCTGAAACCTCAAAGCTTCCGCAGGCCGCTGAGAGGCGAACAACTGTCTTAATTCGTTGATTTGCGCTAGGGTATAAGCACGGTGGTTGTTCTCAAGTCGCGCAGGTACGGGGCCTTTACCCTCGTTAGACATCAATTTTAGTGTCGATTCCGGAATAGAGGTGAGCTTCGAAACCTCATGCGTCATGAAATATCTAAGGCTCTTCTGGGCATCAGGCGGGTACATCTGCTGACGCCTAGCTTGCAGATGGCCAGAAAGCATGCCGGCATGTCGGACGATTTTGTCGGCCGGATCTTCCCTCTGTGTCGTCGCGGCCGGTGCAGCCATTGTCGTCTCAAACCCTCTTTGTCGGCCTTTAGGCGGTTTGTCGCCCTTTACCCGACAAAGATAGGCCACGATTCTCGCTGCGCGTCCAGAGCTTTAAGGTTAACAGATACTTAACACCTCGATGAGATTGTTTAGCCGCTGGCTAACCCAAGCGATTTTTGCCTTACATTTCCTCGTGTTAGCCGCTGCCGTCACGGAGTATCGCCGAAAGGATTGCCTTCGGAAATCCGAAGCTAATTTCCTTCGTGTGCGAGTGGATTGAACATCGCTGAGCAGCCCGGAATGGCGAGAATAAGTGCTACATACCCGCAATAAAGCGCGACTCGCGGCATGACATTGGCGAGGAATGTCACCCGCACACTCATACCCATTTCCGTTTCACCGCGATGCCGAGTGCCTGATACGTGGTCACGACATTCAGTTTTTGCCTAATGCTCTGAAGCTGGAACTCGACGGCGCGGCGGCTGACATTGCGAAGGGCGGCAATGTCGTCATTGGTCTTGCCCTGCAGCAGCCACGCGAGGCATTCGAGCTGATAGGGAGTAAGCGGGGAGGGAGCCGACGTCATCAGGCCTTCGCAATCTCTGCTCTGAAGATAGCCGTCGATAAAGGCGCCCAATGTCAGCACCGAATACGGGTCCGCGAGCAAAGTGGTGTCGGGCTTCAACTCACCAGACGCGAAAGTGAAGAGAGCCCGTCGCCCAAAGCCGTCGAAGATCGGAATTGAGATGCCGGAGCGGATCCCGAAAGCGCGAGCCTCGCCGAAAAACTGTCGGTGACAACGTTTTGAGGGAACGGGCAGACCATTGTCTGACCAGCAATAGGCACCGCGGCGCGGGCAGATTGCTTCGACGACCGGATCCACCCTGGCGAGATCGCGGTCGAGATAATGCTCCTGCCACTCGGTCGGATAGTTCGACATGCCGTAGACGTCGGCCTCGTGGACCGACAGGTAGGTAAACCAGTCGAACCCCTGGCTGTTCGCGAAGCGGCGCAAGGCATCACTGATCGACGTTTTGTCGCTCGCGAGTTTGAGCCCATCCCGCAGCATTTCGAACTGTGGCTTCAGCGGTCTTTTCAATCGGTCTTTCCTTCCGCTGTTGAAAAGCAGACGCCCTTAGTCAGGTTTGGATCGCTGGATCAACCCGCAAAGTGCAACCTGTAGAAGAGACCCACTCACTTCTTGTAACCGTTCGACCGTCGAACGAGCCTTCGGAAAACCGAAGTAGCCCACCGAATGGAAGCCTGATTGTTTCCCGCCCATCGAAATGACGCGGAGAAACGACATGCGGCTTGTTGCGGTTCGGAATGGTGAAAGCAGGGCAGGGGAGAGGGTTCTGGATCAGATGCACGCTCTTCGGGCGCGCGTCTTCGGCGGTCGGCTTGGCTGGGACGTCGATGTCACCGGCGGCCGAGAGGCCGACGAGTATGATGCGTTCGATCCGACCTACATCCTCGCCGTCACTCCGGATTCCGGCAAGGTCGTTGGCTGCGCACGACTTCTCCCCTGCACCGGCCCGACGATGCTCGGGCGGACATTTCCGGCGCTGCTGGACGGGAAGCCCATGCCGCGGCATCCCAGCCTGATCGAGAGTTCCCGCTTTTGCGTGGATACCGGCCAGGTCGACGGCGTTGCGGCAGCGAGAGGACTCCATAGCGTCACGATGAAGCTCTTCGCGGGCATTCTCGAATGGACGATCGCCAACGGCTATTCGGAAGTAGCGACGGTCACCGATCTGCGCTTCGAAAGAATCCTCGGCAGGGCAGGGCTGCCTTTCCGGCGGCTAGGCACGCCTCGCCTGATCGGAAACACAACCGCAATCGCCGGGATCATTCCCGCCACGGTCGAAAACGCCCTACGCGTGCGCCCCGCCGGTTACGTGCCGTTCTGTGTCGACCAAGTGCGGCTCGCGGCCTGAGCTTCCGATCTCCATCCCTTCACCACTCGGAATACCGATGACCACTTCTCAATCACAACAACGCCTCGTCCGAAAACTCCGCGAGGCCATGGGCAGCACGATCTGCAATACCCTCGATGACGCGCTCGTCGTCGAGATCATGCTCAATCCGGATGGACAGCTTTTTGTCGAGCGGATCGGCGAGCCGATGACTTCGGCCGGAAAGCTGGCGCCACAGGCCGCCGAAACTATCATCGGCACTGTCGCCCATGCCCTCGGGACCGAAGCGAACCTCAACAGGCCGATCATATCGGGCGAGCTTCCGATCGGCGGCCATCGCTTCGAGGGGTTGTTGTCGCCGATCGTTGCGGCGCCGGTGTTCACGATCCGCAAGCGCGCGACACGGCTTTTCCCGCTCGACAGCTATGTGCGGGATAAGATCATGACCGAGTACCAGGCTTCCGTGATCCGCAACGCCGTCGAGAACCGGATGAACATCATCGTCGCCGGCGGCACCGGCACCGGCAAGACGACGCTGACCAATGCGGTTATCGAAGAAATCGTCCGGCTGACGCCGGATCATCGGCTGGTCATTCTCGAGGATACCGCCGAGATCCAGTGTGCTGCGGAAAACGCGGTGGCGCTGCACACGACGGATGCAGCCGATATGGCCCGGCTCCTCAAATCCACCATGCGCCTGCGCCCAGACCGGATCATCGTCGGCGAGGTCCGTGACGGAGCCGCGCTAACGCTACTCAAGGCGTGGAACACGGGGCATCCGGGCGGCATAGCCACCATCCACGCGAACAACGCGCTTTCGGCGCTGACGCGCCTCGAACAGCTCACCGCGGAAGTCAGCCAGAATCCAATGCCGGAAATCATCGGCGAGGCGGTCGATCTCGTCATCTCTATCGAGCGAACCCCGAAAGGGCGGCGCGTTCGCGACCTTCTGCTTGTCGAAGGTTTCCGCGACGGCCAGTACCGCATCGAATCCTACAGCAGCGAAGAGGATCACCGCCATGTCGCATAAGGCGATGAAGATTGCATTTGGGCTGATCGGGCCTTTTGCTCTCTCTGTTGGCCCAGCTCTCGCCGCCGGGGGAGGCGGCGGACTGCCTTGGGAAGCGCCGCTCCAACAGATCCAGCAGTCGATCAACGGACCTGTCGCGGGCACGATCGCGCTCGCAGCGGTAGCGATTGCCGGTGGCATGCTGATCTTCGGCGGAGAACTGAACGATTTCGCGCGGCGGCTGATGTATGTCGTTCTCGTCGCCGGAATTCTTCTCGGCGCCACACAGATCGTCGGCCTGTTCGGCGCCGGCGGCGCATCGATCGGCGCACCTGAAAAAGTAATGATCGAGGAGGGGAGGGCGCTTCACTCAGCGGCCGCCCATACCGATGACTGAACGCTCAAGCCGGCTTAACCGGATCAGGATCCATCGCGCGCTCTCCCGGCCAAACCTCCTGTTCGGAGCGGACCGGGAACTGGTGCTCGTCACGGGCTTGGCCAGCGTCATCCTGATCTTTGTGGTGCTGACCTGGTTTTCCGCGATCTTCGGCATCGCGATCTGGATCGTAGTCGTCGCACTGCTCAGAATGATGGCCAAGGCCGACCCGATGATGCGCACCGTCTATCTGCGCCATATCCGCTATCGG